>DASRBU010000411.1:0-17666 GCA_035653475.1 Candidatus Dormiibacterota bacterium
GCTCACCGGCATGGGCCCGCGGCCGTCGTCCCCGGGCGGGCCGGCCTGACGCCGGTCCCGGCGCTCACGCCCAGACGTCGGCCGCGGGGATGACCACGACCGTGGCCACGTAGGGACCCTCCAGGAGGAAGCGGCCCTGCATGCGGTCGCCGGCGGGCCCCAGCAGGGCCCGGGCCGGCGCCGCCAGGGAGGTGGCGAAGGTGCCACGGATGGGATCGATCTCGACCTCCGCCTGCTGGAAGTCGAGCCAGCGCCCGGTCAGCGGGAACCAGGCCTTGTAGAGGCTCTCCTTGGCGCTGAAGACGACGGTGCTCCAGGGGCCGACCGGCCCCAGGCCGGTCGCCCTCCGCCGCTCGGCCGGGCTGCAGACCAGCCGCTCCACCTCCGGGGGCAGGGGGTCGGCCAGCTCGAGGTCGATGCCGAGGCTGCCGATCGCGTGTCGCCATCCGACCGCGGCCGCACAGTACCCCCGGCAGTGGGTGATGCTGCCGGTCACCCCCGGCGGCCACCGCGGCTCGCGCCCGGGTCCGCTCGGGATCGGGATGCGAGGCAGGCCGAGGGCGGCCAGGGCCTGCCGCGCGTAGCGCCGCCCGGCCGCGAACTCCCGCCGCCGCGCCGCCACGGCACCGGCCAGCAGCGGCCGCTCCTCGGGGAGGAGGGCGTCGTGCACCTCGCCCTCCCCGATCGGCCCCTCGGCAGCCGCCGTTCCCTCGGGCAGCAATCGTTCGAACACCCCGCAGACCAGTCGACCGGCTGCTGGCGCCGGCCGGGTGCGGCTCCACGCCCGTGCCGCATCGCCGCCCCGGCCGACGCCCGCCGTACCCTACCCGCTCATCGTGCCCCCACCCCGGGCGCGCGCCTCCTCGATCCAGCGACGGATGCGCTCGGGCGTGGCCGGCAGCTCGGTGCAGCGCACCCCGAGCGGGGCCAGCGCGTCGTCGATCGCCGCCGAGAGGGCGGCCGGGGTCATCATCCTGCCTCCCTCGCCGCCGCCCTTGATGCCGTGGACGGTGAAGGGCGAAGGCGTCTCCTGGTGCCCCACGACCACCTCCGGCACCTCCATGGCCGAAGGGATGAGGTAGTCCATGTAGCTGGTGGTGAGGAGCTGCCCGTCGCGATCGTAGACGTACTCCTCGAAGAGCGCGGTGCCGATGCCGTGGGCGGTGCCGCCGATGATCTGTCCCTCCAGGCCGCGGGGGTTGACCATGGTCCCGGCGTCGTGCACGGCCACGTACTTGAGGTAGCTGATGGCGCCGGTCTCGGGGTCCACCTCGATCACGGGCACGTGGCAGGCGTTGCCGACGAAGGGGTAGAAGACGCCCAGGTTGCTCCGGTCGTCGGAGGGCATGGTGGTGTAGGGGTGGTCGTAGACCTTGCTCGCCTCCAGGCCGGTCTCGATCTCGTCGGGCAGGCTGTGCTTGAAGAGGTAGGTCTGAAGGGCGATCTCGGCCAGGGAGAGGCGCCGGTCCGGCGCCCCCTTGACCCGGAAGCCGCCCTCGGCCCACTCCAGGTCCTCGGGGTCGACCTCCAGCACGTGGCCGGCCACCTTCCGTGCCTTCTCCTTGATCCGGGCGGCGGCGCCGTTGACCGCGCCCGCCACCATGACCGTGAAGCGGCTGCCGCCCGGGCCGGTGGCGGGCAGGCCGCGGTTGGAGCCGGAGTAGACCACGTTGACCGAGTGGGGGTCGACGTCGAACTCCTCGGCCACCAGCTGGGCCACCACGGTGTCCGAGCTGTTCCCCCAGAAGGCGTTCGAGTACAGGGTGGCGGTGACGCCCCCGGTGGGATCGACGCTCAGGGTGACGCTCTCGGGGGCGCTGGTCACCTTGGCCGCGGGCTCGTCGAACCAGAACCAGAACTCGGTGGCGGAGAAGACGCTCCGCTCCTGGCAGCTGATCACGCCGATGCCGATGTAGCGGCCCTCGCGCCGCAGCCGCTCCTGCTCGCGCCGCCAGTGGTCGTAGTCCGCCAGCCGGAGCGCGGTGTCCATCACCCCCTCGTAGTTCCCCGAGTCGTAGACGTTGCCGCTGGGGATGAAGTAGGGGAACTGCTCGGGGCGGATGAAGTTGCGGCGTCGGATCTCGACCGGGTCCAGGCCCAGCTCACGGGCGGCCAGGTCCACCATCCGTTCGATGGCCCAGTTGGTCACCTCGGAGCCGAAGCCGCGGTGCGCCCCCTGCTGGCACTTGTTGGTCAGGACCGCGCGCACGGCGTACTGCACGCTCCCGATCCGGTAGGGACCGACGCACTGGGCCAGGGAGTTGCCGTGGGTGCCGGTGCCGAACTGGATGTAGGCGCCGTAGTCGTCGACCACGTCGAACTTGATCCCGCGCAGGGTGCCGTCCTTCATCACCGCCAGCTCGACGTCGTAGATCCGGTCCGAGCCGTGGTGGTCGCAGTTGGTGATGTTGTCGACGCGATCCTCGATCAGCTTGACCGGCCGCCCCAGCTTCTTGGCCAGCATGCCGGCGATGGCGGCCACCTTCACCGCCCAGAACTTGGAGCCGAAGCTGCCGCCGGCCGGCGCCGGCCGCACGTCCAGCCGGTTGGCCGGCACCTTCAAGGTGTTGGCGAGCATGAACAGGAAGTGGGTGAAGGTCAGGGAGTTGCAGTGGATGGTGAGCATGCCGGTGGCCGGGTCGTAGTCGGCCACCGCCCCCACCGTCTCCAGCGGCTGCCCGCCCGAGCGGCGCCAGCGCAGGTGGTCGCGCACCACCAGGTCGGCCTCGGCGAAGTCGCGCTCCACCTCCCCGAAGACGAACGTGCGCTGGTAGGCGAGGTTGGAGCCGAGCGCCTCGTGGACGAGCGGGGCGGTGGGCTCCAGGGCCGCGATCGGGTCCGCCACCACCGGCAGGGGCTCGTACTCGACCTCGATCAGGTCGCGGGCGTCCTCGGCCAGGTAGCGGCTCTCGGCCACCACCACCGCCACCCCCTCCCCCACGTGCCGTACCTTGTCCACGGCGAGGCAGCGCCAGACGTGCTTGTCCGGGGCTGGACCGAAGTCGGGCATGGGGTTGCAGAGCTCGGCCGCCTCGGCCCCGGTGACCACCGCCGCCACGCCGGGCAGCCGGCGCGCGGCCTCGACGTCGATACGGGTGATGCGGGCGTGGGCGTGGGGGCTGCGCAGGACGGCGGCGTGCAGCATGCCCGGCAGCACGAGGTCGTCCACGTACCCACCGCGGCCGGTCAGGAACTTGGGGTCCTCCACCCGCCGGATGGACTTGCCCACCCACTTGCGCTCTCGTCCCGGGGTTGGGGTGGCCTGTGTCACCGACATCGATCCCGACCTCCTCAGGCTCTCGGGGCCGCGGGCTCCTGGCCCCGGCCGGCCCCGGCCGTCTCGAGACGGCGTGCGGCGTCGAGCACGGCCTCGACGATGAACTGGTAGCCGGTGCAGCGGCAGAGGTTGCTCGCGATCGCGGCCCGCACCTGGTCCGGGGTGGGCCGCGGGTTCTCCTGCAGGAACTCGTAGGCGCGCAGCAGCATGCCCGGCGTGCAGTAGCCGCACTGCAGGGCCTGGTGGTCCCAGAACGCCTCCTGCAGGGGATGGAGGCGGCCGTCGCCGGAGAGACCCTCCACGGTCAGGATCGAGCTGCCGTTGGCCTGGACGGCGAAGGTGATGCAGGAGCGGATGCTCTCCCCGTTCATCAGGACGGTGCAGGTGCCGCAGACCCCGTGCTCGCACCCGATGTGGGCGCCCTTCAGGCCCAGGTCCTCGCGCAGGAAGTCCACCAGCAGGCGGCGGCTCTCGACCTCGGCCTCGCAGGGTCGGCCGTTCACGGTCAACGCGATCCGGTGCCGATCGGTCATCTGGTCCCTCCCTGGGCGCGCTCGGCCGCCAGGGCCAGCGCGCGCCGCACGTAGGCCCGGGCCACCTGACGCCGGTAGGCCGAGCTGCCGTGGACGTCCGAGACGGGGGTGAGGCCGGCGGTGGCGGCCTCGGCCGCGGCCTCGACCACGGCCGGCGTCGGCCGCTCGCCGAGCAGTCGGCGTTCCGCCTCCGTGGCCCGAACCGGGGTCCCCGCCACCCCGCAGAGGGCGATGGCGGCGCGGTCCACCACCCCGCCGTCGAGGTGGAGCAGGACCGCGGCCCCGGCCACGGCGAAGTCGCCATGACGGCGAGCGAACTCCAGGAAGGCGTGGCCGCTGCCCGGCGGCCAGGCCGTGAACTGGGCCTCGGTGAGCAGCTCCCCCGGCTCCAGGGAGGTCGAGAAGGGCCCGGTGAAGAGCTCGGAGGCGGCGAGGCGGCGCTCGCCCCGAGCGCCGACGGCGGTCAGCTCCGCGTCCATGGCCAGGGCCACGGCCGGGATCTCGGCCGCCGGGTCGGCGTGGGCCAGGCTGCCCACCACCGTGCCCCGGTGACGGATGGGCTCGTGGCCGACGAAGCCCAGGGCCTCGACCAGGAGCGGAGCCTGCTCGGCCGCCGCCGGGTCCCGCTCCACCGCGGCCTGCCGGGTCGCCGCGCCGATGCGCAGCCGCCCGTCCTCCCTCCGCACGTAGTCCAGATCCCGGATCGAGGTCACGTCCACCAGGTGGCCCGGGCGCGCCAGCCGGAAGTTCATGAGCGGGATGAGGCTCTGGCCTCCGGCCAGGACCTGTCCCTCCTCCCCGGTCTCGTCCAGGAGCGTGACGGCCTCGGCCACGGTGGTGGGGGCGTGGTACACGAACGGCGGTGGTTTCATCCCTCCTCCTTTCGGTCGGCGGCCGGCGCCTCCCGGCACCCGGTCGAGACCCCGATCACGGCGGCCCGATGCTCGGCGCCGGGGGGAACGGACCTCCCGACGGGGATTGCGGTCACCCTGGCACCATCTTCCCTCCCCGGCCGGCCAGCGGCAAGCCGACAGGTACGGCCCGACGCCGACCGGGGTCGGCACCGACCCCGTCGCCGCCCGCTACCCCTCGGCCAGGAAGGCGACCACCTCGGCCACCAGGAGGTCGGGGGCGGTGTCCATGGCCGCGTGCCCCTGACCGGGCAGCACCACCAGCCGTGAGCCGGGCAGCAGCCGGTGGAGGTGCTCGGCCGCGCTGCGCAGGGCCGGGGGGCTCTCGCTTCCCTCCAGCATCAGCGTGGGCACCCGGAGCCCGGACAGCTCGGCGAAGGGGAACCGGTGCTCCTCGGAGGCGGCCACCTCTCGGACCACCGTGTGCGCCGCTGCCACCCGGCCCGGCCAGGACGGGCGCGAGCGCAGCAGCGCCAGCTCCTGCTCGGGAGTCGCCACCACCTCGCGCAGGAAGGTGAGCAGCACCTCCTCCAGACGGCCGGCCCGGAGCAGGTCACGGAGTCGGGACAGCGCCGGCGGCGGGCCGTGGTCGGCCCCGGGCAGGCGGACTCCGCCCGGCTCGTAGGTCACCAGCCGCCGGATGCGCTCCGTGCGCAGCGCCGCCTCCAGGGCCCGGGCGGCGCCGAAGGAGTGGGCGACCACGTCCACCCGCCCGCCGATCGCCTCCAGCACGTCGACCAGGTCCCCGACCTCTCGCTGGATCGACCAGTCGGGCCCGTCGCCGCTCGCCCCCCGGCCCCGCCGGTCGAGGGCGTACACGGTGAAGCACCGGGCCAGCCCCGGCAGCACCGGCGCCCAGCGGGTGTGATCGGCCCCGGTGCCGTGGACCAGCAGCAGGGGGCTCCCCCGGCCCGCCCGCCAGGCCCCGAGCACGGTCCCGTCCGAGGCGGTGACGCGCACCGGCCGCGCCGCCTCCCACCCGCTCGCGCCGCCCGTCACCTCTCGTTCCCCATCGGCGTCCCGCTCCCGGTCGCGGTCAGGCAAAGCGCCGTCACGGCGCCGCGCTCGCGACCCCGGGGCCGTGGCCACGGGATCTCACCGGTGGGCCACGGGGGCCGGACCGACGGCCACCCACCCCGGGCGGCGGGGGACGTGAGCGTGCTGGCGACTCCGGCCAGCGCGCCCCGCGACCACGTCACCGCCGGCCGGGCCGGGGGCCGGTCACGTCGCCGCCCCGAGCACGGCCAGGCCGGCGCGGGCCACCTCCATGTCGTCGGTGTAGTGCCCGCCCGAGACGCCGATCCCGCCCACGATCCTCCCGTCGAGCACGATCGGATAGCCGCCGCCGAACACCACCAGCCGGTCGATCCCTCCGACCGCGCCCGCGGCCAGGGGCGGGTCGTCCTTGATGAAGGGATGCCAGGCCTCGGTGGGCATCCCGAACCCCACCGCCGTGTAGGCCTTGTCCTGGGCCACCTGCACGCTGAGCAGGGGAGCGCCGTCCATCCGGCTGAAGGCCTTCAGCACCCCGCTCTCGTCCACGATGGCGATCACCATGGGCTTGCCCATCTCCGTCGCCTTCCGCTCCGCGGCCTCGATCATGCGATGGGCGAGTTCGGTGGCGACGCTGGCTTTCTCAAAGGTCTGGGACATGGTCTCCTCCGTGCTCGGTCGAATACCGCACCTCGAGCCGCTGGACCTCGGGCAGCCCGACCAGGTCCGTGAACTCGGCGAAGCCCGGGAGGCGGTCCAGCGTCGCGCGAGGGCTGCCGTCGGCACGGATGGTGGCCAGCAGCTGCCGGATCGCCCCGGTGGCGGCGAGCAAGGTGCCGATCGGGAAGATCACCAGCTTGAAGCCGAGCCGCCGCAAGCGTTGGTACTCCATGGGCGGCGTCCGGCCTCCCTCCGCCCAGTTGAAGAGGAGGGGCACGTCGGGAAAGGCGGAGGCCACCGCCTCCACCTCCGCCTCGCTCTGCGGCGCCTCGACGAAGAGCACGTCGGCGCCCGCCTCCCGGTAGCGCCGGGCGCGGTCCAGCGCCGCCTCCAGCCCCTCCACGGCCCGAGCGTCGGTGCGGGCGATGAGCACGAAGTCGGCCGAGGCGCGGGCATCGGCGGCCGCGTGCAGCTTGGCCACCATCTCCTCCACCGGGATCACCTGCTTCCCCTCCAGGTGGCCGCAGCGCTTGGGCGCTACCTGATCCTCGAGGTGGATGCCGGCCACCCCGGCCCGCTCGTACTCCTGCACGGTGCGGATGACGTTGATCGGGTTCCCGTATCCGGTGTCGGCGTCGGCGATCACCGGCACCTCCACGGCGGCGGCGATACGGCGGGCGTTGTCGACCATCTCGCTCATCCCCAGCAGGCCCACGTCGGGCCGGCCGAGCAGCGAGGCGGCGGTGCCGAAGCCGGTCATGTAGACGCAGGGGAAGCCCGCCTCCTCCACCAGCCGGGCCGAGAGCGCGTCGTAGGCGCCCGGCGCCAGCACCGGCTCCGGGCCCCGGAGCAGCTGGCGCAGGCGCGCGGCGGGCGTGACCGGCGGCCTCAGGAACCTGCCCATGGCTCGATGCTCCCGCTCCTCCTCGCTCCAATCCCTTCCGCGTCGGCGCGACCGTCCCCCGGGGACGCCGTGCAGCTTACCAGCCAGGACACCGCCCCCTGGCTCGGCCCCGCCGACCGAGCCACCCCGGGTCGGCCGGGGCCGGCAGGCACAATGGGCTGGTGGCGACCATCGATCTTCGCTCCGACACCGTGACCATGCCCACGGCCGAGATGCGGCGGGCCATGGCCGAGGCCGCGCTCGGCGACGACGTCTTCGGTGAGGACCCGACCGTGAACCGGCTCCAGGAGCGGGCCGCGGAGCTGATGGGGAAGGAGGCGGCCCTGTTCGTGGCCAGCGGCACCATGGGCAACCTGCTCGGCGTCCTGGCCCTGGCCCGGGCCGGCCAGGAGGTCATCGCCGAGGCCCACTCCCACGTCTTCCTCAACGAGGGCGGAGGTGCCGCCGCCTTGGGCGGGATCCAGATCCGCCAGGTGCCGGGCTCGGCCGGGGTGATGACCGCGGAGCAGGTCCGGGAGGCCATCCGCCCCTCCGACGACGTCCACCAGCCCCCGACCGCGGCCGTCTGCGTGGAGGACACGCACAACCAAGCGGGCGGCGTGGTCTGGCCCCTCCCGGCCCTGCGGGCCATCCGAGAGGTGGCCGACGAGCACGGGCTCGGGGTCCACCTGGACGGCGCCCGCATCTTCAACGCCGCCGTCGCCCTGGGCGTCCCTGCCCGGGAGATCGCCGGTCACGCCGACACGGTCACCTTCTGCCTCTCCAAGGGCCTGGCCGCCCCGGTGGGGAGCGTGCTCTGCGGCTCCGAGGCGGCCATCGCCCGAGCACGCCGCTGGCGCAAGGCGCTGGGCGGGGGCTGGCGGGAGGCGGGCGTCCTGGCCGCGGCCGGCCTCTGGGCGCTGGACCACCTGGTCGACCGCCTGGCCGAGGACCACGCCAACGCCCGCACCCTGGCCGAGGGGCTGGCCGAGCTGCCCGGGGTCGAGATCGACCTGGAGCGGGTCCAGACCAACATCGTCCGCTTCCGGCTCCGGACCATGAGCTCGGCCGCCTTCGTGGAGGGCTGCCGCCAGCTCGGGGTCCTGGGCGGCGCCACCGCCGCCAACGGCATCCGCTTCGTGACCCACCTCGGCATCGAGCCGATCCATGTGCAGCGGGCGCTGGCGGTCTGCGCCCGGGTCCTGGGCGAGCGGTGCTGAGCCCGCCCTTTCCCGGGACCGCTCCGTCCCCGGGCGGGTGCCGTTGCGCTCGGCGACCAGGATCGGATACATGGGCATCCGGGACCGGTGCCCGGGATGCGGGTCGGGCCGGCCGGCGCCGTCGCCGGCCGGGCAGCGGCAGCAGGAGGAGACCATGAGGATCATCGCGGTCGAAGAGCACTACGGCAGCCGGCGGATCGTCGAGGCCATCGGCGTCCCGGTCCGGGCCGCCGCCGAGCTGGAGGGGAAGCTCACCGACCTGGGGGAGGGCCGGATCGCGGACATGGACGCGGCCGGGATCGACCTCCAACTCCTGTCCCTGAACAGCCCGGGCGCGCAGGCTCTCACCTCGGCCGAGGCGGTGCCGCTGGTGCGCGAGGAGAACGACCGCCTGGCCGAGGCGGTGCGGGCGCGCCCCGACCGCCTGGCGGCCCTGGCCTCGCTGCCCACGGCCGACCCGGAGGCGGCCGCGGACGAGCTGGAGCGCGCCGTCCGCGAGCTGGGCTTCCGGGGCGGGATCGTCAACGGCCACACCGGGGGCCGCTTCCTCGACGACCGCGCTTTCTGGCCCCTCCTGGAGCGCGCCCAGGCCCTGGACGTCCCCCTCTACCTGCACCCGGCCCCGCCCCCGCCGGCGGTGGTCGAGGTCTACTACCGGGGGCTCGACCCTGAGGTGGGCGGGGCGCTGGCCACCAGCGGCTGGGGCTGGCACGTCGAGACCGGGCTCCAGGTCCTGCGCCTGATCCTGTCCGGCGCCTTCGATCGCTTCCCCCGGCTCCAGCTGGTGATCGGCCACATGGGCGAGGCCCTGCCCTTCATGCTGGCCCGGATCGACGAGCGCCTCGCTCCCGAGCTGACCCGCCTGGAGCGGCCGGTCTCGGCCTACGTGCGCGAGAACCTGCACCTCACCACCAGCGGCTTCTTCACCTTCCCGCCCCTGCTGGACGCCCTGCTCGAGGTGGGCCCGGAGCGCATCCTGTTCGCCGTCGACTATCCCTTCAGCCCCAACCAGCGAGGGCGGGCCTTCCTCGACTCCATCCCCGTGAGCCCCGCCGACCGAGAGAAGATCGCCCACCGCAACGCCGAGCGCCTCTTCCGGCTCTGAGGCCGGGGCCGGGCCGGCCCCGGCCCCCGGGGCGCCTCCTGCTCCATCCTCGGCCGCGGCGCCTTGCGGACGGTCGTACACTGCTGCCACGGCGATGAGGCCCGCCTGAGCTGGCTCGTCCAGATGATGGCTTCTACCCCGGGAGGCACATCTGCAGGTGAGCGAGCACTCTGGGCGGACCGGTGACCGGCGAGGAGGCGAGGCGCCGGCGAGCGGTCGGGCCCGCGATCCCTCCACGCCCGGGATCGAGCCCTCGACCGTCGCCGCGGCGATCCCCTCCCCCGACCTCGACGACCCCTTCTCGACGGCCGAGGTCAAGCAGCTGTGGTCGTTCCTGGACGGGGCGATCATGGACGTGCACGTGCGCCACCAGCTCTGGCGGTCGTGGGGGCTGTGTCCCCGCCACGCCTGGGGCTACGCGATCGCCGAGGTGGAGGCCCGCGGCGGTCGGCCGTTCAGCACCTCCATCCTCTACGAGGACCTGGTGGGGCGCGCCGCCCGGCTGGTCGGGAACCCGATCCTCCCCTGGCCGCTGGTGCTGACCCGGTTGCGGCCGCGCGGGGTCTGCTTCACCTGCGACTACGTCGCCCTGGCCCGCTCCGGCGCCGAGGCCGGTCTGGGGGAGGTGCAGGCACGGATGAACGGCCGCCGTCGCGTCGCCGCCCTCCTCGCCGCCTCGCGATCGGAGTGGCGCCCTCGGGCCTGCCCGGAGTGCCTGGGCGGCGAGGGCCCGATCTGCCGGCCTCACCTCCTGGCCGGGGCTCGACCCTCCCGGGGACGGCGCGGGCTGGCCGAATCGCTCTCGGACCTGCGACGGAGGCTCCACCTCCTGGTCCGCTCGATGACCTGGCGGGGTCCGGTGGTGGGGCCGGCCGAGGAGGCGTCCTGGATCGAGGCCCTGGCCTGGTTCGGGGGCTGGCCGGAGGCGATCGAGGCCGCCGGCGGGGGCCGGGCCGGGGCGTAGGCGGGCATCGGCCCGATCCCGCCCCGCGCGCGCCCGCGGCCGGCCCGGTTGCGGCAGGGTCCGCTCGATGGGACGATCGAGGACGGCCCCCCAGGGCCGGATCGCGTCAAGGAGGCGGATGGTGGCCAACGTCCTTCCCTCGGGTGGCACCGGCGCTCGGCGCTGGCGCTGGCTGGCCGTGCTCGCCGGTGGGACGGCGCTCTGGATCGCCTCGGTGCTGGTCGTGATCAGCACCGGGAACCCGGCGCTGGTCCCGACCGTGGTGCTGCTGGGCAGCTTCCTGGTGCCGGCCAGCGCCGTGGTCTGGAACTTCGATCATCAGGCCGACTCGGCCCTGAGCGCGCAGCGCGTGGTCTACGCCTTCATCGGCGGGGGCACGCTGGGCGTGCTGCTGGCGTCGCTGCTGGAGTCGTGGCTGCTCCAGGACGCCGTCCTGCCGTACCTGGCGGTGGGGCTGATCGAGGAGGCGGTCAAGCTCATCGCCCTGGCCCTCTTCTCGATCGGCCTGCCCCGCTACACGACCCGGGACGGGGTGGTCCTGGGCGCCGCCATCGGCTTCGGCTTCGCCGCTCTGGAGAGCAGCGGCTATGCCTTCGTGGCCCTGCTCGGCCCGAGCGGGGGGACGCTGTCGAGCGTGGTGGGGACGCAGATCCTCCGCAACGTGCTGGCTCCGGTCGGGCACGGGCTGTGGACGGCCATCTTGGGAGGCCTCCTGTTCCATGCCGCCGCCCGGCGGGGCCGCCCGTGGCCGAGCTGGGGCCTGGCTGGCGGCTACCTGCTCGTCTCGCTGCTCCACGCCGCCTGGGATGGCATGCGCGGCGTCGCTCTCCTGCTCACGATGCTGCTCGTCGCCACCCCTGCCCAGCTCCTGCTCCTGGAGCGGGGTGTCCTGCCTCCGCTCCAGGGCTGGCAGGAAGGGCTGTTCCTGGGGCTGGAGTTCGCCGGCCTGCTGCTCCTGGCCCTGATCAGCGTAGGTGTCCTCCTCGCCGTCCGCCGCCGGGGCGAGCCGGCCCGGCGCTGATCCCTGGGGACCGCCTGGCGGCGGCCGGAGACGACCCGACCGCCGCCCGCCACCCCTGGCCTCAGCTGCTCTTGACCTCGATGCGCTTGCGCTGGGCCTCGGGGCTCTTGGGGACGGTGACCGTCAGCACCCCGTTGGCCATCGAGGCCTGGACCTTGTCGGCGGCGACGCCGCTGGGGAGCGTGAGCCGGTACTCGAACCGGCCCGTGCGCCGGGTCCGGCGCCGGAGCTGGCCGGAGCGCTCCGGCTCCTTGCGCTCGCCGTGGACGTACAGCTGGTTGTCCTGGAGCTCGACGGTCACGTCCTTCCGCTCCACGCCGGGCAGATCGGCCTCGATCACCCAGGCGTCGTCCCGCTCCTCGACGTCGACCATGGGCAGCCAGCCCTCGGTGCTGAGCCAGTCACCGAAGGTCCGGTCGAGCAGCCTCCCCATCCGCTCGTGCATCGCCTCCAGCTCGCGGAAGGGGTCCCACTCGGCCAGCGCGCTCTCCCTTCTCCAGGGGATCAGAGACGCCATCGGGATGCACCTCCTCTGATTTCGATGTCGTCGATCGCAGCGGGGGCAAAGCCTTCCCGCTCTTTTCCTGCCCCCGCCCCCGGGGGGCCAAACCTGGTCCCGGGGACGCCCGGGCGGGGCGGCGGCAAGGTTCCGCTGGCGATCCACCCCTCGTCGATCGTGCCTCGCCGGCGGTCCCGTCCCCGACCGGATCCAGCGCACCCCTCGACGCAACCTTCGGCACTCCCGACGGAGGTCGCCGGGGGCTCGGCCATCTCCTCCCCCGCTCGCCCCACCATCGGCGCCAGCGCCGCCTGGCCGGGGAGACGGCCTTGACGGGCACGCCGACCCTCCTCTACGGTGGCCCGAGGTGGAGGGAAGCGAACGGCGGCCCGGGGCAGGATCGGCTCGGGCGCCGGTCGTGGGGGGAGGGTGAGCGGACGTGCTCCAGACCGTCACCCGGCCCCTCCGCTCGATCTCCCGCGCGCCCGCGGCCTGGGGGTTCGCGGCCGCATGGGGGATCGCCGGCACGCTCCTCGCCCTCCGCGGCGATGGCGGGCTCCTCCCCTACGACGTCGGCCAGCTGATCGCGGTCCTGGTGCTGAGCTGGATCGTGCTCCTGGTCACCGCCCCGGCCGAGGCGGCCGTGGAGCCCAGGGCGCGGTGGCGCTCCCGATCGCAGCTGGCCGTGGCCGCACTGGCGGTGGTCCTGACCGGCGCCGACGGGATGGCCTTCCACCGGGCGGGTCCGGCCGGGCTGGCCTCCATCCCCCTCTGGTCGTGGCTGTTCCGCGCGCTCCTGGCGGGCGGCCAGGCGGTCCGGCTCGCGGCCTCGCTCGCCAACCTCGTGACCTACGTGCTCCTGCCCCTGGCCGCCCTGCTCGGCCTGGGCGCCCGGCCGGGCGAGCTGGGGCTGACCCGCGGTCGCTTCGCCCTTCGGGCGCTGGCGGTGTGGGCCACGCTGCCGACGCTGGCCATCGTGACCGGCGTCGCCGTCAGCGCCCGCCGCCCCCTGTCGGTGCTGACGACCCTGGGCGGGAACGTGCTCCAGAACGGCTTCTCCGAGGAGTTCCTCTTCCGGGGGGCGTTGCTCACCCGGATCGCGGCTCTGGCCGGTCCCGCCTGGGGGCTGGTGCTGAGCTCGCTGGCCTTCGGGCTCTGGCACCTGGGGGCCAACTGGTCCGAGGTCCACGGCGACCCGGTCGCGGCCGCCTGCGCGGGCATCTGCGCCCAGGGCGGCATCGGGCTGGGGCTGGGCGTGATCTTCCTGCGCACCCACAGCCTGCTCGCCGGCACCATCGTGCACGTGCTGCTGGACGCGAGGTAGCGGTGCCGCACCGAGTGCCCCGCCGGCCTCGGCGGTCGGGGTCGCCGAGATGGCCGGGGGGCGCCCGGTGCGTTCGTTGACAGTCGTCAGACGAGCCCCTAGCATCGGGGCAGCAGGGGCGCCGGGGCGCCGAGGGAGAGGGAGGTGGTGAGGTTCCCGGAGGCATCACCCGCGGGCGGTGCCGTCGCGCTCGCGGTGTCCGACCTGTCCGTCACCTACGGCGACTTCGTGGCCGTCGAGCGGGCCTCCTTCCAGGTGGCGGAGGGCGAGTGCGTGGCCATCGTCGGGCCCAACGGGAACGGCAAGTCCAGCATCGCCATGGCGGTGGCCGGTCTGGCCGACCGCCGTGGCGTGGTGAGGCTGTTCGGCCAGGTGGCGCCGGCCCGGGACCCGATGTGGATGGTGAGCCGAGGGCTGGCGCTGGTCCCGGAACGACGGCAACTCTTCCCCAACCTGTCGGTGCTGGACAACATCGCCCTCGGCTGCTACGCCTGGACCCGAAGCCTGCGGACTGCCCTCCGATCCGAGGCGCTCTCCGAGGCGCTGGAGTTCTTCCCTCAGCTGAGGCCGCGGCTCCGGCAGAAGGCCGGCACCCTGTCCGGGGGTGAGCAGCAGATGGTGGCCCTGGCCCGGGGCATGGCCAGCCGCCCCCGGGTGCTCGTCATCGACGAGCCCTGCCTGGGGCTGGCCGAGGCCGTGGCCAGGCGCCTCTACGGGGTGCTGGCGGCCATGAACCGCCAGGGCCGGACCATCGTCCTGGTCGAGGAGAACCCGGTCCGGGCCCTGGAGCTGAGCCATCAGGTGGTGCGCGTCCAGAACGGGGTCACGGTCGGGGTGGAGGCGCCGCCGAGGCGGGACCGGGACCCGGGGGCATGACCGAGTTCGGCAACCTCGTGCTCTCGGGGCTGACCTCGGGGGCGATCTACGCCGTGCTCGCGGTCTGCCTCGCCCTCTGGTTCCGGGTGGCCAACATGCTCAACCTGGCCGCGGGCGACTTCGCCATGATCGGCGCCCTGGGCGTCGACCTCCTGGCCCGCGTGCACGGCTGGAACCTCGCCCTCGCCATCCTGGCCGTCCTGGTCGTGATCGCGCTGGTCGGCTTCGCCTACGACTTCGTCGTCCTGCGCATCGCCGTCGACTGGGGACGTGCCCAGGAGGGGATCGTGGCCATCTTCTTCTTCACCTTCGCCCTCTCCTTCGTCCTGGAGGGGATCGCTCAGCAGGTGTTCGGCACCGTTGTGCACGCGGCCCCCGCGCTCTGGCCCGGGAACGCCCTGGACCTCCACGGCCTCCACGTGCAGCGCGCCGGGGTGCTCGTGATCGGCTTCGCGGTCGTGGTCGGCATCGGCCTCGCCCTCTGCTTGCGTTTCACCCTGGTCGGCAAGGCCATGGCGGCCTGCGGCGAGAACCCCATCGGGGCCAGGATCGTGGGCATCGACAACCGGCGCTTCCGGCGCGCCATCTTCGTGCTCACGGCGGTGCTGGCGGGCGTCTTCGGCATCCTCGGCTCGCCCATCACCGGGTTCGTGTACAACAGCGGCGCCGGGCTGGGGCTGAGCGGGGTGGTGGCCGCCGCCTTCGCCGGGTTCACCCGGCCCGGGCGAGCGGTGGTGGCGGGGCTCTCGATCGGCTTGCTGGAGTCCTTCCTGAGCGGCTACGTGAACACCGCCTACGGCGAGACCTTGCTGTACGGCGTCCTGGCCGCGGTCATGCTCTTCCGGCCCCAACTGATGGGACTGCCCGAGGTGGCGCAATGACCTTCGCCCGGCTTCGCAGCCGGGGGTGGCCTTCGCCCCCGGACCTGCTCGGCCGGGCGGCAGGTCCCACCGGGACGGCGATCTGGGTGACCGCGCTCGCGATCCTGGCCGTGGTCGCCCTCCAGGGCGGCTACTACGGCAGCGTGCTGGTGTTGGGCATCGCCTACGCCATCGTCACCGTGGGGATGGCGGTGCAGATCGGCTATAGCCACCAGCTGGCGTTCAGCCAGTCGGTGTTCATGGGCATGGGCGCGTACGGTGTGGCCCTCCTCAACACCAGGTACGGATGGCCGGTCCTCCTGACCCTGCCCGTGGTGGTGCTGGGCAGCGGCCTGGTGGGCACCGCCGTGGGCAGCGTCGTGACCCGGGCCCCCGGCCTGGCGCTGGCGCTGGCCACGGTCCTCTTCCCCATCCCCGTGACCACCTACGTCACCTACTCCGACTATCTGGGGAGCTACACCGGCATCGGCGGCATCGCGCCGCTCTGGACCGGGGACTCGGCCTCCGACAGCCTGATCCGGTCGGGGATCGCGGCGGCCCTCCTGCTCGGCCTCTGCGTCTTCGCCGGTGGCCGCATCCTGCGCTCCGGGATCGGGCTCGAGCTGGCCGTCAGCTCGGACGAGCGCTCGGCCGGGGCCCTCGGCATCCGGATCGGCCGCCGCCGGCTGGAGCTGTTCGTGCTGGGCTCGATGCTGGCCGCCCTGGGCGGCGCGGTCTTCGCCGGCACCCAGACCGTGGTCTCGTCCGATCTCTTCGGCCAGGTCAGCGAGCTCACGCTCCTGGTCATGCTCTTCGTCGGCGGCCGCCGGAGCCTGGTCGGGGCGGTGGTGGGCGCGATCGGGATCGAGTACCTGGCCGGCAGCACCACCTTCATCAACACCCACCTGCTGATCATCGAGGGGGTCCTGCTCACGGTCGTGCTGCTCTTCGAGCCGGGCGGGCTGGCCGCGATCGCGGTCGGCGCTGGCCGCCGGCTGCTCGGGCCGACCTCGGTCCACGCCGGCCCCGGACGGCAGGGCCTGGTTCGGAGCCTGGCCTCCTCCGGCCCGGTCCGCTCCGGCCGGGCGGAGAGCCTCGCTCCGGGGGAAGACGTCCCCGCCCTGGTCTGCCGGGGGGTGTGCAAACGGTTCGGCGGGCTGGTCGCGGTGGACGAGGTGAGCCTGGAGATCCCGGGGCGCGGTCTCTACGGCATCTGCGGTCCCAACGGCGCCGGCAAGAGCACGCTGCTGGAGCTGATCGCGGGCGGCCTGGGCCTGGACGCCGGCCAGGTGCTGGTGGGGGGCCGGGACGTGAGCCGGTGGAGCGCGGCCGAGCGCGCCCGGCACGGGGTGGCGCGCACCTTCCAGACGGTCAGGTTGATCCCCCACCTGAGCGCGCTGGACAACGTGGCCGTGGCCTGCCTGGGCTCGCACCGGACCTGGATGCTCGAGGCCATCGCCCGCAGCCGGCTCGAGGAGGCGCGAGAGCGCGCCCACGCCGCCCTGGCCCGGGTGGGCAGCGCCCACCTGGCCGGCGTGGACCCGGGTCGTCTCACCCTCGAGGGCCAGCGGATGGTGGAGCTGGCCCGGGCCGTGGCCGCCGGCCCGAAGCTGCTGTTGCTCGACGAGCCGGCCTCCGGCCTCAGCGGCGCCCAGCGGGGCCGCCTGCGGGAGTTGCTGCTGAGCCTCGGCACGGAGGTCACGGTGGTGGTGGTGGAGCACGACTTGGAGCTGCTCGCCAGCATCGCCCAGCGACTCTTCGTGCTGATCAACGGCCGCCTCCGCTTCCAGGGCGACGGGGAGGGGTTCAGGAGGTCGGAGCTGGTTCGGTCGGAGCTGATGGGGCTGGTCGAGGACAGCTACGCGGCCGACCGGAGCTGCTGAGGGGCGGGATCTCTCGGCGGGTTGAACGGGAGGAGAGGACGCCATGAGGTGGTGTGGGAAGGTCGAACCCTCGCGGTCGGCTCGGAGCCGCTGGCTGGCCGCGCTCGGGGCGGCGCTGCTGACGACGGCCGCCTGCGGGGGTACGAGCGGCGGGCAGGCGGCCGGTCCGATCGTGGTCTGCGTGGACGCCGCCCTGTCCGGCCCCTTCGTCCAGCTCGGTCAGTACGACGTGGTCGGGGTGAAGGCCTACTTCAACGCGATCAACCGAAAGGGTGGTCTGCTCGGCCGCAAGGTGAACGTGGTGGTGGAGAACGACCAGTCGTCGCCGCCCCTGGCCGCCACCCTGGCCCGCAAGTGCGTGACCCAGGACCACGCCAACTTCATCCTGGGCCCCGAGGAGACGTCGTCCTCGGCGGCGGCGGTGCCGGTCGCCGACGCCCTGCAGACGGTGATGATCGGGATGCAGTCGGGCTGGAACATGCAGGGCCTGACCCAGCCGCAGCTGCACTCCTACGCCTTCCCGGGTTACTACAACGTCTTCTATCAGAACGATCTCGACACCGTGCTCAAGCTCATCGTCCCCCGCCACTACACGCGGATCGCGGTCATCCAGGACGCCACCTCGGGCGGGCTGCCCAACGAGGGCTACATGAGGAC
>DASRBU010000412.1:0-2170 GCA_035653475.1 Candidatus Dormiibacterota bacterium
CTCAACGGCACCCTGCAGAACGACATCCTGAAGGAGTTCATCGCCCAGAAGGAGTACATCTTCCCGCCTGGCCCCTCGATGCGCCTGGTGGTGGACTCGGTGGAGTTCTGCACCCGCGAGGTGCCGCGCTGGAACACGATCTCGATCTCCGGCTACCACATCCGAGAGGCGGGCGCCACCGCCGCCCAGGAGCTGGCCTTCACGCTGGCCGACGGGTTCGCCTACGTCGACGCCTGCATCGAGCGGGGGCTGAAGGTGGACGAGTTCGCCCCCCGCTTCTCCTTCTTCTTCGACGCCCACATCGACTTCTTCGAGGAGATCGCCAAGTTCCGGGCCGCCCGGCGGATCTGGGCCCGCCACCTGCGGGAGCGGTACGGGGCCCGGGACGAGCGCTCCTGGAAGCTGCGCTTCCACACCCAGACCGCGGGCGTGTCGCTCACCGCCCAGCAGCCCGAGGTGAACATCGCCCGGACCGCGATCGAGGCCCTGGCGGCGGTGCTGGGAGGGACCCAGTCCCTGCACACCAACGCCATGGACGAGGCCCTCGCCCTGCCCACCGACAAGGCGGCCAGGATCGCGCTCCGCACCCAGCAGGTGATCGCCTACGAGACCGGGGTGGTCAACGCCGTGGATCCCCTGGGCGGCTCGTACCTCGTGGAGAGCCTGACCGACCGGCTGGAGGAGGAGGCCGAGGCCTACTTCGAGCGCATCGAGGCCCACGGGGGCGTGATCCCCGCCATCGAGGCCGGCTTCTTCCAGAAAGAGATCGCGGACGCCGCCTTCCGGCACCAGCAGGAGCTGGAGCAGGGTCGCCGGATCATGGTGGGGGTGAACGAGTTCACCCAGGGCAACGAGGAGGAGATCGAGATCCTCCGCATTCCCCTGGAGCTGGAACGGGAGCAGGTGGAGCGGGTGCGAGAGGTTCGCCGCAAGCGGGACGCGGCCCGGGCCGGCCGGGCGTTGGACCAGATCCGCAAGGCGGCAGCCGATCCCAGGGAGAACCTCATGCCCCACATCCTGGAGGCGGTCCGCGCCTACTGCACCGAGGGCGAGATCATGGGCGCCATGGAGGAGGTGTTCGGCCGCTACACGGAGCGGGCCGTCATCTGATCCGCCCTCCGGGCCCGGGCCGCCCCACCGCAGACCTGCCCCGGCCTGAGGGAGGTCAGGTCGTGGCGCGGCGGGCCACGCCGTCGAGCACCACGTTCAGGGCGGCGGCGAGGCCGCCCGGGGGGGCGGCCTCGACCTCCACCGGCCGGGCGGTGATCGAGGGGTCTTCCTCCAGCGTCACCCGTACCGCCCCGCTGCTGATCCGGAGCCGGTGGTGGTCCCCGTCGCCGGCGCCCGGGACGCTCTCCCAGCGCGCATCCCCGGTGGCGGCTCGGACGCTGAAAGCGTCGAGCTTGAGCTGGAGGGCGCCGGCGCTGATCTCGGCCACCACCGGCACGCCCGGCGGGCGCCGCAGGCGGACGCCGACCACGCCGCTGGAGACGTGGATGGGGACCACCCCGCGCGGCCGGGGCAGGACGCACTCCACCCGCGCTGCCCCGCTGTCGATGTGGATCTCGCGCAGGTCGAGGCCGGACAGGTCGAGGAAGGTGCCCCAGGTGGGGGCCTGGACGCGTACCCGCCAGGGATAGGCCGGGTTCAGCTCCAGCTCGCCGGGCCGGACGCCGCGCAGGCGTCGTACCACCACCCGGTGGCCCTGGATCAGGGCGGGCACGGCGGAGGTGGGGTCGTGGGCCATGCGGACCAGACCGGTCATCCCGGACCCGGCCCGCAGGTGCACCCCCCGGGAGCCGGCGTCGATGGCGAGCAGGACCGGACGGCCTCGCTCCACCGCCGGCGGCCCGATGACCCGGGGGCCGCCCACCAGGACGTAGGTGAGCATCATGGTCGTCACCTCCCGGGCCTCCGCCGCCGGAAGGCCGACTTCCTCCAGGACCGACCGTAGCCACCGGTGGGGTTGGCTGCGCTCCAGGGCCTCGGGCACCTCGAGCACCATCCGGGCGGCGTCGCGTCGCTCGGCGACCATGCGCTCCAGGGCCGAGCAGATGGCCAGCGCCCGCTCGCGCCAGCCGCCGTCGGTGGCCGACGGCCGGACCGTGCCCAGCAGCCGCTCGGCCAGCAGCGCCACCAGCTCACCGCGATCGCGGACGTGCCAGTAGAG
>DASRBU010000413.1:0-4932 GCA_035653475.1 Candidatus Dormiibacterota bacterium
GGTCTCTACTTCTCGGTCCTGGCCAAGCAGGCCAACCCCGGCCACCGCATCACCGTCCACGAGCGCAACCGGGCCGGCGACACCTTCGGGTTCGGTGTGGTCTTCTCCGAGAACACGATGGGGTTCATCTCCGAGCAGGACGCCCGCAACTACCCGGAGATCATGGCCGCCAGCCGGCGCTGGGATCCGTTGACCGTCGTGCACGGCGAGACGACCGTCCGCTGCCGAGGCGTGGGCTTCGCCGCCATCGGGCGCCACCGGCTCCTCCGCATCCTCCAGGGCCAGGCCATCGCGCTCGGGGTGGAGCTGCGCTTCGAGTCCGAGCTGCCGCCGGGAGCCGAGCCGGAGGCCGACCTGATCGTGATCGCGGATGGCGTCAACAGCTGGCAGCGCACGGCTGGCGAGCGCGAGTTCGGGACCTCGGTCGAGGTCGGGCCCACGCGCTTCGTCTGGCTCGGCTCCACCCGGGTCTGGGACTCCCTCACCTTCTTCTTCGAGCGCAACCAGGACGGCGCCTTCGGGGCCCATGTCTACCCCTACGCCGACGACCGGAGCACCTTCATCGTCGAGACCGACGAGGAGACCTGGCGGCGGGCGGGGATGGCCTCGTTCAGCGAGCAGGACACCATCGACTACTGCGAGCGGCTCTTCGCCCGGCACCTGGACGGGCATCGGCTGCTCTCCAACCGCTCGATCTGGCAGCAGTTCCGGACCGTGCGCAACCGCCGCTGGCACCACGGCAACCGGGTGCTGATCGGCGACGCGGCCCACACCGCCCACTTCTCGGTGGGCTCGGGGACGAAGATGGCGATGGAGGACGCGCTCGCCTTGAGCCAGCAGCTGGAGCGGCTGGGAGGGGACGTGCCGGCCGCCTTGGTGGCCTTCGAGGAGGAGCGGCGGCCGCGGGTGGAGCACATCCAGCGCATGGCCGCCAAGAGCCTCGACTGGTGGGCGAGCTTCCGTCACTACCTCGATTGGAAGCCGTACCGCTTCACCTTCCACCTGCTCACCCGCAGCCTCTTCCGCTACGACACCCTCCGAGAGCGCGATCCCGGCTTCCTGGCCGCGGTGGAGGCGGAGGTGGGCGAGGACCTCAGCCCGCGGATCGCTTCCACCGGCGCCCCCGAGCCGGGGGCCGGGCTGGTGCTGCTGGGCAGCGCGCCGGTGTCGAGCGAGGGCCGGATCACTCCCGCGGACGTGCCGGTGGCCTCCTGGCGGCCGGCGCTGGTCCGCGCCCGCCGGGAGACCCGGGCCCGCATCGGCCTCCAGCTCCTCCACGCCGGGCCCAGGGGGGCCTGCCGGCCCAGGGAGGAGGGCGTCGACCTGCCCCTTCCGGCGGCGGAGGCCTGGCCCCTGGTCTCGGCCTCGCCCCTCCCCTACGCCGAGGGCGGCCAGGTCCCCCGGGAGCTGGACCAGGCCGGGATGGCGCGGGTGGCGGCGGCCTTCGCCGCCTCGGCCGCGAGCGCGGCCGAGGTCGGCTTCGACTGGCTGGAGCTGCAGTTCGGGCACGGCTACCTCCTGGGCGCCTTCATCTCGCCCCTCACCAACCGCCGAAGCGACGCCTACGGCGGCCCGCTCGGGAACCGGCTCGCCTTCCCGCTTCGGGTCCTGCGGGAGGTGCGCCGAGTCTGGCCCCGGGACCGGCTGCTCTCGGTCGCGGTCTCGGTCGAGGACCACCGGCCGGGGGGGACCACGGTCCAGGAGGCGCTGGAGGTCGGGCGGTGCCTCAGGGAGGCAGGCGCCGACTGCATCACGGTGCTCTCGGGGCAGACGGTCGCGGACGCGGCCCCTCCCTTCGACCGCTGCTTCAACCTGCTGAGCGCGGGGAAGCTGAAGAACGAGGCGGGGGTGCCCACGATGGCGACGGGAGGGATCACCGACCTCGACGACGCCAGGACCGTCCTGCTCTCCGGGCGTGCCGACTACGTGCGCCTGGACCGGGTGAGGCTGTCACCGGTGGCCGGCTGATGCGCATCGGGATCGGCCTGCCGACCACCATCGCCGGCGCCCCCGCGGGGCTGCTCGTGCCCTGGGCACGGGCGGCCGAGGCCGGGCCGTTCAGCAGCCTCGCCGTCCACGACCGGCTGGCCTACGACGCCCTGGACCCGCTCAGCGCGCTGGCGGTGGCGGCGGCGGTGACCGAGCGAATCCGGCTGGCGGCCCTGGTCGTCATCGCCCCCATCCGTCCGGCCGCGCTCCTGGCCCGGCAGGCGGCGAGCGTCCAGCGGCTGTCGGCGGGCCGGCTCGTGCTGGGTCTGGGGATCGGCCCGCGAAGGGACGACTACCGGCTGGCCGGGGTCCCCTACCCGGCCCGAGGCCGAATCCTGGACCGACAGCTGGCGCGCCTACCCGGGCTCTGGGACGGCCACCCGCCGCGCCTGCTGCTGGGCGGCGTGTCCGACCGCGCCCTGCTCCGCATGGCCCGCCACGCCAGCGGCTTCGTCCACTCGGGCGGCCCGCCGCGGGCCTTCCGGAACGCCGCCGTCCGGGCGCTGGTGGCCTGGAGCGAGGCGGGAAGGCCCGGCCGACCCGAGCTGTGGGGCCTCGGCTACTTCGCCCTCGGCCCCGGCGCCGTCGAGCGCGGCCGGGCCCAGCTCCTCGACTACTACGGCTTCAGCGGCGGCTTCGCGACCCGGATCGCGGCTGGCCTGCTGGCCAGCCGGGAGGAGATCGGGGCCTTCGCCCGCGCCTACGCGGAGGCGGGCTGCGACGAGCTGGTGCTCTTCCCCACCGTCGCCGAGCTCGACCAGGTGCACCGCCTGGCCGACGCGGTCGAGCGGATCTGACGCGGGCCGGAGGGCGCCCGACCGGACCCGGAGAGGGACGGAGCCGGGGTCGACGCGCGGTGCCCACGCGCCACGGCGAGACCGGGCCGGGCCGCCTCGACGGCCTCCCTTCCCCGGAGGCAGCGGCTGGGGTCCGGGCGGCCGGCCCCGCGGTCGAGGGCTCGCCCGGAGAGAACCCGAGGCGGCCTCGTCCTCGGGGTACAGTACTGCCTCGAGGGCGGGGAGCAACCCGTGGCTCGTCGCCGGCCGGGCCGGGGCCCACCGGCCGCGAGCCACGAGACCGCCCAGGGAGGCAACCGGGATGAGGGAAGGCGAGCGGCTCGAAGGGTTCGTGTCTTACCCTCCCGAGCTGGTCGAGCGCTACCGGGCGGCCGGCCTCTGGGAAGGCCGCTCGCTGTGGGACGCCTTCAGCGAACGCTTCCGGGCCCAGGCGGCGCGGACCGCGCTGATCGCGGAGCAGGAGCGGCTCTCCTACGGGGAGCTGCTCTCCCGGGCCGAGTCCCTGGCCGCCGGCCTGGCCGGGCTGGGGGTGGGCCGACTCGACCGGGTGGTGGTCCAGCTGCCCAACCTGCCCGAGTTCGTCGTCCTCCACTTCGCGCTCCAGCGGCTGGGCGCCATCCCCATCATGGCGCTGCCCGCCCATCGGGAGACCGAGATCGGTCACTTCGTGCGGCTGGGCGGGGCCCGGCTTTACGTCGGCGCCGACGCCGCCCTGGCCGAGACCGTCCGCTCGCGAACGCCGGAGCTGGAGCGGGTGCTCCTGCTGGAGGACCTGCGCCGGCTGCACGGCGACGCCTCCGCGCTGCCGGCCGTCTCCATCGATCCCCTGGACCCCGCCGTCTTCCTGCTCTCGGGGGGCACCACCGGCCTGCCCAAGCTCATCCCGCGCACCCACGAAGACTACTGGTACAACTCGATGGCCTCGGGGGCGATCAACGGCATCGAGCCCGACTCCCGACTGCTCGTGGTGCTGCCCCTGGGCCACAACTTCCCCCTCGCCTGTCCCGGGCTCCAGGGGTTCCTCCAGCGCGGGGCATCGGTGGTGCTCAGCACCACCACCCAGCCGGAGCCGAACCTCGCGCGGATCGAGCGCGAGCGGATCACCCACCTGGAGCTGGTCCCCGCCCTCCTCATCCGCTGGCTCGACCATCCCGCCCTCGCCCGTCACGACCTCTCCTCGATCCGGGTGGTGAACACCGGCGGCCATCGCCTGCAGCCCGAGGTCAAGCGCCGGTGCGAGCGGATGCTGCCCGGCTGCACCGTGCAGGAGGTCTTCGGGATGGCGGAGGGGCTCCTCTGCTACGTGCGTCTCGACGACCCGGACGAGGTGCGCCACGAGACCGCCGGCCGGCCGGTCAGCGAGGCGGACGAGCTGCTGGTGGTGGACGAGGAGGGGAGGCCGGTCGCCCCGGGCGAGGTGGGCGAGCTGCTGGTCCGGGGACCGTACACGATCCGGGGCTACTTCCGCGCCGAGGAGCACAATGCCTCCGCCTTCACCCCCGACGGCTACTACCGGACCGGCGACCTGGTCCGGATCCACCCCTCCGGTGCGGTGGTGGTGGAGGGCCGCAAGAAGGACCTGATCAACCGGGCCGGGGAGAAGATCAGCGCCGAGGAGGTGGAGAACCTCATCCTCGGTCACCCGGCGGTCCTCGACGTCGCCTGCGTCCCGGTCCCCGACCCCGTCCTGGGCGAGCGGATGTGCGCCTGTGTCGTCCTCAGGCCCGGGGCCACGCTCACCCTGGAGGAGCTGGTCGACTTCCTGAGCCGGAAGGGGATCGCCAGGTTCAAGCTCCCGGAGCGCCTGGAGACGATGGACGAGTTCCCCACCACGCGGGTGGGAAAGGTCTCCAAGCAGGCCTTGGCGGCCCGGCTCAGGGAAGGCTAGACGGTCCTCGCCCCGGGCGCTCGCTCGCCCGGACGGCTACTCGGAGCGCCCTCGACCGCGAGCGAGCTCCGGGTGCCTCAGCTCTGTCGCGGGACCAGCTCGGCCAGGAAGCGGTCGAGGAAGCCGGCGAAGGTCTGCCGCCCGGCCGGACGGATGACGAACTTGGTCAGCCCGGCCTCGAGGTAGCCGTCCAGGAGGCGGTGGAGCCGGGGCCAGCCGTCGGCGATCAGCTCCGAGGGGTCGAGGTCCGGCCGGCGG
>DASRBU010000414.1:0-9271 GCA_035653475.1 Candidatus Dormiibacterota bacterium
CCCCGTCACCCGCAACCGTCTGGGCACGCCCTCGTCGCTGCCCGAGCCGGCGCCGGGGCGCTACTACATCGTCTCCCGGACCTACGCCGAGGCGGTGCGGGCCAGCGGCCGGTCGCGCTCGGACCTGCTGGTCCCCGACGACCCGGTGCGCGACGAGGAGGGCCGGATCACCGGCTGCCGGGGCTTCGCCGTCATCGACTGACCGGGCCCGGCCCGGTCGGGGTGGAGGGGGCTCGGGCCGGCAGGATCGGCGTCGGAGGGGCGCTGCTCCCGGCGACCCAGGGCGGGGCGGCCCGCCGCTGAGCCCCGAGGCCGTCCGAGCCCCGCAGCCCCGGCGGTGCCGACCACTCCAGGGGCGGCGCGCCGCGCCCGCCGCCCGGACACGAACCCACGGCTCACGAACGGCATCGCAACGTCGATCGTCCAGTGGGACGGCCCCGGCACCCAGAGGGCGCACGAGCGGCTGCCTCGGGCTGGGGCGGCTTCGGTTCCCTACTTCGCGGGGCGGCCTCTGCAACTTGTTGCAACGACCGGGGCGAGGTGGCGGGGATTGCCGTTTCAATCCCCTACTTCGCGGGGCGGCCTCTGCAACGACCTGCCGGCCGAGATCCTCAGCCGCTACGGATTGTTTCAATCCCCTACTTCGCGGGGCGGCCTCTGCAACGGATCAGCTCCAACGATGTCGCCGACAACCTCGGGTTTCAATCCCCTACTTCGCGGGGCGGCCTCTGCAACCGCCGCCTCGATCTTCCGGGTGCCGGCCGGCCCGAGTTTCAATCCCCTACTTCGCGGGGCGGCCTCTGCAACCTCTGGGTTGCCCTGCCGGACGTCGAGGGACCGGGTGAGTTTCAATCCCCTACTTCGCGAGGCGGCCTCTGCAACGGCGATTGCAAGAACAGGATCAGGATCTTGCTGAGTTTCAATCCCCTACTTCGCGGGGCGGCCTCTGCAACCTATCACCTGGACGCGGCCGGGAATCGTCGCTTGGTTTCAATCCCCTACTTCGCGGGGCGGCCTCTGCAACGCGTCCGCATCGGCGACTGCTGGTGCCGGGTGCTGTTTCAATCCCCTACTTCGCGGGGCGGCCTCTGCAACCCCCCGCCGGCTCGGAGCCGGCTTCGAGATCGAGCGGTTTCAATCCCCTACTTCGCGGGGCGGCCTCTGCAACCGCCATTCTGAACTCGGGCACCCCTCCCTGGCAAGCCCCCCCGAGGCCGTTGTCGTCGTTTCGTCGTCGGCCCCGAATTGGGAGGGGGGTGGTCAACCCCCCCTGGTTTGGGGCGGTTTCGAGGTTGACCACCCTATCGGGGTGCTCCGATCAGGGAATCTGATAGCACCAACGCAGCTCGGATCGTCATCACCGCACATCAAAATGATGAACATCGCTCCATGACGCTGACCGATTTCCTGTCGATCGGCGCTCGCTCGGCGGCTGCGCGAACTCGGAGCGACGATGTGAAGACGGGCCGGAGGTCGACCACCCTCCTTGCGCGATACGCCCATCTGTTCTGATATTTGATAGAGAGAACATCTCTCATTATCGATGTCAGCGACGCCCCCTCGCCGGCCGGCGGCCGGGGAGAAGCAACGCCGGCCGTCACCCGACCGGAGGCAGCTTCTTGCCCGGGTTGAACAGCCCTCGGGGGTCGAAGAGCGCCTTGATCGCGCGCTGGAGCGCCGCCTCCCTCGGCCCGAACTGGCGGTCGAACTGGTCCCGCTTGACCCAGCCCAGGCCGTGCTCGCCGGAGACGGTGCCGCCCAGGGCCAGGGTGCGGGCGAAGAGGGAGGAGGCGGCGGCCGTCGCCCGCGCCACCTGCTCCGGCGAGGAGGCGTCGATCATGAAGGTGGCGTGGAGGTTGGCGTCGCCGGCGTGCCCCCAGCTGCAGGTGCGCAGGCCGTGCTCCCGGCCCACCTCCTCCACCATCGCGATCGCCTCGCCCAGCCGGTCCAGGGGCACGGCCACGTCCTCGCTCATCTTGCCCCCCAGCTGGGCGCTGACCGCGAAGCTGACCCCGCTCCGCCAGCGCCAGAGGTCGCGGATCTCGCCCGGGCTGGCCAGCCGCCGCACCTCCAGCGCGCCCTCGCCCAGAGCCTCGGCCAGCTCCGCGGCCAGCGCCTCCGCCCCCTGCCGGGTGCCGTCGGCCTCGGCCACAACCAGGAAGCCGGCGGCCTCGGGCAGGCCGCCCGGGAAGGCGGCCCGGGTCGCCGCCACCGCCCCCGGGTCGAAGTACTCGAGCGCGGCCGGGAGCAGGCCGTAGCCGTGGACTCGGCCCAGCCCGGCCACCCCCGCCTCCACCCCCGGGTAGACGGCCACCACCGGGATCAGGGCCTCGGGGGCGGGGGTGAGCCGGAGCCAGACCCGCACGATCACGCCCAGCGTGCCCTCGGAGCCGATCAGGAGCGAGCGCAGGTCGAGGCCGGCGACGTCCTTGCGCAGGGGACCGCCCACCCGGATCAGCTCCCCGTCCGCCACCACCGCCTCCAGGCCGGTCACCCAGTGGGCGGTGACCCCGTACTTGAAGCTGTGGGGGCCGCCGGCGTTGCAGGCCACGTTGCCCCCGATGGTGGACTGCTCGGCCGCGCCCGGGTCGGGGGGGAAGAGGAGCCCGCTCTCCCGGGCCAGGCGGTGCACGCGCCCGGTGCGGACCCCGGCCTCGACCTGCATCCGCCACAGCTCGGGGTCGAAGCGCAGCACGCGGTCCAGGCGCTCCAGGGAGAGCACCACTCCGCCCTCCACCGGCACCGCCCCGCCGGCGAAGCCGGTGCCCCCGCCCCGGGGCACGATCGCCACCCCGCGTCCGTAGCACCAGGCCACCAGACGTCGCACCTGGTCCACCTCCGAGGGCAGCGCCACCGCGTCGGGGCGCCCCGCCAGCCCCTGCATCTCGGTGGAGTCGCGCCGGTAGGGCGCGACCGCCTCCCCTTCCAGCACCGCCTCCGGCCCCAGGATCGCGGCCAGATCCCGGGCCAGCCCCGAGGTCATTCCCCCCCTCCCGGGGTCCCGGTCTGCCCCTGGCGCTCCAGGGCGAGCACCAGGTCGGCGGTGGTGCGGATGTGCCGGCGCATCTCCTCGGCCGCCGCCTCCGGGTCCCGCGCCTCGACCGCCTCCACCAGCCTCCGGTGGTCCTCGACCACCTCCAGGGGGCTGCGGGCGCGGCCCACCGTGGTCGCCCCCCGCATCAGCACCAAGTCGCGCAGCCCGTCCAGGTACTGGGCGGCGCGGAGGTTGCCGGAGGACTGGACGATGGTGCGGTGGAGCGCCCGGTCGTGGCGCCACATCTCGGCCAGGTTGCCGCGGAGCGCGGCCGCGCCCATGACCTCGAAGTGGTGGCGGACCGCCTCCACCTCCCGGGTCCCCATGCGCCCCACCGCCTGGGCGGCGGCTGACGGCTCGATCCAGAGCCGGATCTCGAAGATCTCCTCCAGGTCGTGGATGGTGGTCTGGAGGATGCGCACCCCCCGGTTGCGCTCGAAGCCGACCATGCCCCGCCGGGAGAGCTGGATCAGCGCCTCCCGGACCGGCGTGCGCGACACGCCCAGCTGCTCGGCCAGGGAGCCCACCGAGTGCAGCGTGCCCGGCACCAGCCGTCCCTCCACGATGGCGTCGGTCAACGCCCGCAGCACCTGGTCGGTGCGGCTGTGGGGGGCGGCGAGGGGCTCCAGCCCGCCCGCCCGGATCGCCTCCTCACCGCGAAGCACGTGCCCGCTCACGGTCACGCAGCTCGCGGCGCAGGAACTTGCCGGTCGCGGTCTTGGGGACCTCGTCGATGATCTCCACCACCCGGGGGCACTTGTAGGCCGCCATCCGCTCCCGGCAGAAGGCGATCAGCTCCTCGGGGGTAGCCGACGTCCCCGGGCGCAGGGAGACGAAGGCCTTGACCGTCTCCCCACGGTAGGGATCGGGCATCCCCACCACCGCCGCCTCCCGGACCGCAGGGTGCTGGTAGAGGAAGTCCTCGACCTCCCGTGGCCAGACCTTGTAGCCGGAGGCGTTGATCATGTCCTTGGTCCGATCGACGATGTAGAACCAGCCCTCGGGGTCCATTCGGCCCACGTCGCCGGTGTGGAGGTAGCCGTCGGTGAAGGTCTCGGCGGTGGCCTCCGGCCGCTGCCAGTAGCCGGGCACCACCCCCGGCCCCCGCGTCCACAGCTCGCCCACCTCGCCCACCGGGACCTCCCGCCCGGTCTCGACCTCCACCACCTTGACCGTGGTGCCGGGCACGGGCACGCCCACCGAGAGCGCCCCGAACTCGGGGTCGACCGGCGCCCGGGTGCCCAGGGGCACGGCGTGGGAGGGCGAGGTGGTCTCGGTCAGCCCATAGACGTTGTGGATGTAGGCCCCGGTCAGCTGCTCGAAGCGCTCGACCGTGGCCGGCGACACCGGCGCCCCGCCGCTGTAGGCCTTGCGGAACGAGGAGAGGTCGCGGACCCGGACCTCGGGGTGGGCCATGGTGGCCAGGAAGGCGGTGATCGCGGCCACGGTGAAGGTGCAGCGCCAGCGCTCGATCATGCGCAGCGCCTCCCCCGGCTCGAAGCGGTGGAAGAGGACCAGGGGCAGCCCGGCCAGGAAGGCCACGCCCAGATGGGCGACCAGCCCGGTGATGTGGAAGAGGGGGGCGGCGCCGAGGATCACGTCCCCGGGCCCGAGGCGCATCCAGGTCCGGTAGACCTCGGAGTTGAAGACCAGGTTCCGGTGGGTGTTCATGGCCCCCTTGGGGCGGCCGGTGGTGCCCGAGGTGTAGGTGAGGAGGGCGACGTCGTCCGGCCCCAGGCCCGGGTCGGGGAGCGAGCGCCCCTCGTAGCGGCGGACCAGCTCGAGCAGGTCCTCGCTCCCCTCCGGCCGTCGCTTCTCGATCCCGGCCAGGGCCGGTGGGGGGCCGCCGCGGAGCTGGTCCGGCTCGCAGGTGGTGATCGCGACCTGGACCTCGGTGCCCTCGATCGCCTCCCGGCCCACGCTCTCGAACAGCGACTCCAGCGCGATCAGGGCCTTCGCCCCCGAGTCGGAGAGGTGGTAGCGCACCTCCTGGACCTTGAACATCGGGTTGAGCGGGACCACGATGGCCCCGGCCTTCCACGCCCCCAGGAGGGCGAGGGGGAACTGGGGCACGTTCTGGAGGTCGACCGCGATCCGGTCCCCCCGTCCGACGCCGCGGTCGGCCAGGGCCGCGGCCAGGGCGTCCGAGGCCCGGTCCAGCTCGGCGAACGTGATCGTGTCCTCGAAGTAGTGGACGGCCGGCGCCCCCGGGGTGGCCCGGGCCGCGGCCCGGAACATCGCCGCCGCGCTCGGGTGGGGTGGGGTCAGGTCGGGTGGCACGTGGTCCGGGTACCGCCCCAGCCACGGCCTCCGCTCGTACGGGCTCTCCATGGGCGAACCTCCCGCTTCGGCCTCCCGCGCTCCACCGACGTGCTCGCGGGCTGACACGTGGCGTGTAGCATGCTACTCTGCTCTTGGGCCTCCGGCGCACCGTCGTTCAGGTTCCTCGCTCTCCGGATGCCCAGGGGGTGCTGAATGGCCGTCAGCGAGTTCCAGGGTGGGCGGGGTGTCACCGTGCCCGTCGAGACCGTCATCGCCTGGCAGGCCCCGCCCCTCAAGTTCGGTATCGGCGCCACCGAGGAGGTCGGCTACGAGCTGAAGCGGCTGGGGGTGACCAAGGCCCTGATCGTGACCGATCCCAACCTCTCCCGGCTGGGGCTGCCCCGGCGGGTCGGCGCCCTGATCGAGCGGGAGGGGATCGAGACCGAGATCTACGATCGGGCCCACGTCGAGCCCACCGACGTCTCCTTCCGCCAGGCCCTCTCCGACCTGGAGGGGCAGGAGTTCGACGGCTACGTCGGGGTCGGCGGCGGCAGCTCGATCGACACCGCCAAGGCCATCGACCTCTTCAAGACCTACCCCGCCGACCTCATGCACTACCTCAACCGGCCGATCGGCGAGGGGGCGCCGGTGCCGGGGCCGCTGCGGCCGCTGCTGGCCGTCCCCACCACCGCCGGGACCGGCAGCGAGTGCACGCCGGTCTGCGTGGTCGACATCCTGAGCCTGAAGGTCAAGAGCGGCATCAGCCACGCCTCACTGCGGCCCTGGATGGCGGTCGTCGACCCCCTCAACACCCTGACCATGCCGGCGTCGGTCACGGCCGCCACCGGCTACGACGTGCTCTGCCACGCGCTGGAGTCCTACACCGCGGTCGCCTACAACCGCCGGCCCCGCTGGCCCTCACCGGCCGAGCGGCCCGCCTACATCGGCTCCAACCCCATCAGCGACGTCTGGTGCGAGAAGGCGCTGGCCCTGATCGGCAAGTACTTCCGGCGGGCGGTGCTCAACCCCCACGACCTGGACGCGCGCGTGGCCATGGCCCAGGCCGCCACCTTCGCCGGCATGGGCTTCGGCAACGCCGGGGTCCACATTCCCCACGCCGTCGCCTACCCGATCGCGGGCATGGTCAGGGAGTACCGTCCCGGCGGCTACGAGGGCCTGCACGAGGCCATGGTCCCCCACGGCCAGTCGGTGGTGGTGACCGCGCCGGCCGCCTTCCGCTTCACCTACCCCTGCTCCCCCGACCGGCACCTGCGGGCGGCCGAGCTGCTGGGGGCGGACCTCCGGGGCGTGTCGGTGGCCAACGGGGAGGAGGTGCTGCCCCGGACCCTGATCGACATCATCCGCGACACCGGTGGGCCGCGGGGGGTGGCCGCGTTCGGCTACGGTGAGGACGACGTCCCCGGGCTGGTCGAGGGAACGCTGAAGCAGCAGCGGCTGCTGGCCTGCTGCCCGCGCCCGGTCGGTGCCGGGGAGCTGGCCGCCATCATCCGGGAGTCCATGAGCTACTGAGGGCGAGGGCGCGAGCCCGAGCATGGCAACGGGAGGCCGAGCATGACGAAGGTCTACTTCCAGAACCACGGGTTCATGCACTGCGATCTCCGCTGGCTGCTCAACGCCAACAACTACGCCAGCCGCCGTAACCCCTCGCCCCCGACCACCTGGTACGACCTGCCCACCCTGACCCTGGTCATCGACCATCCCGAGGGCCGGATCCTCTTCGACACCTCCTGCCCCCGGGACTGGGAGCGCCGCTGGGCGGGCTCGGGGCTGGACGACTACTTCCCCTACGACAACGTCGGCGAGGACGAGTACCTGGACGCCAGCCTCAAGCGGCTGGGGCTGGAACCGTCCGACTTCCGGATGGTGGTGCTGAGCCACCTCCACTTCGACCACGCCGGCAACCTCCGCCTCTTCCAGGGCAGCGGTGCCCGGCTCCTGTGCCACCGGGCGGAGAAGGAGGGGGCGATGGCCATCCCGGGCGACTACCAGGGCGCCTTCGTGAAGAAGGACTACCAGGACGGCTTCACCATCGACACCCTGGAGGGGGAGCCGGAGATCGCGAAGGGGGTGAAGCTGCTCGACCTCCCCGGCCACACCTGGGGAACGATGGGGGTGATGATCGACCTGCCCAACAGCGGGACCATCATCTACCCCTCCGACGCCATCTACATGAAGGCCAGCTACGGCCCGCCCCCGGTCGGCTCCCCGATCGTCTGGAACAGCCTGGAGTGGCTGAACTCGGTCGAGAAGGTGCGCAAGCTGGCCGAGCGCCACAACGCCACCGTGGTCTTCAGCCACGACTCGGAGCTGGTGCGCTCGGGCTTGAGGCTGGCGCCCGCCTTCTACGACTGAACCGAGGACCGCCGGAGGACGGCCGGTGCCCATCTACGAGTACGGCTGCCGGCGCTGCGGGGTCGCCTTCGAGCGCTTCTACCCGACCATGAGCGGGGCGCGGGCCGCGCGTCCGAGCTGCCCCGGGTGCGGGTCCGGGGAGGTGGAGCGACTGGTGTCGGAGGTGGCGCTGGGCGGCCGGGTGGAGGTGGGCCCGGGGCGGGCCGCCTACCCCTACACCTGGGAGCAGACGCACGGGGGCGATCCCGAGGTGCTGCGCTACTGGCGCCGGCGCATCGAGAAGGAGATGCGCGAGGAGCAGAACGACCCCGAGCTGACCCTGCGCCGCGAGGAGGTGGCGCGGCGCCGCTTCGGCCTCCCGGCGGAGGAAGGGACAGCCCGCGACCGGCCCTCTCCCGCCGGCTGGGAGCACGTGGGCTACGTCCACCCCGAGACCGGGGCGATGGTGCGACCGGTGGACGGGGGACAGCCGCGGCCGGGTGGCCACGCCCATCCCCATCCCCACCCCCATCCGCATCCCCCACCGACGCCGCGGACGCCCGGCCCCGGCTGAGCCGGGATGGGCGGGGTCGATGCCCGGCTCAGGCCGGCTTGCGGCCGAGGAGGATGGCGACGGGCCAGACGGTTCGATGCCGCTCGAACTCCTCCATGGCCCCGCGGAGCAGCTCGGCCGCCTCCTCGCCCGCGCCCGGGGAACGCGCCCGTAGGGCCTCGCCGAGCCGGGCGCCGATGGCGCGCAGGTTCGTAGCCATGAAGGAGCCGACCCGGCCGCCCCACTCGCCGATGGGCAGCTCGATCTCCCGCCGGGTCACGTCCTCCAGCCCGGCCCGGTCCAGGTAGCCGTCGAGCGAGCGGAAGATCACCCCCTCGGTGTCCAGGCCCAGGGGGGCCGCCAGCAGCCGGTGGATCGAGCCGAAGAGACGCTCGCCGGCCGGTCCCAACGGCGTCGGGTTGGGCGGGTTCTCCACCAGCTCTACCCAGCCCCCCGGCCGGGTCACCCGCACCAGCTCCGCCACCGTCCCCGGCCAGGCATCCACCGGGATGCCGGCCATCAGGAAACGCTGGTGGACGAAGTCGAAGACCCCGTCCTGGAAGGGCAACCCCTGGAGCAGGTTGCCCCGCACGTGCCGGTAACGGGGAGGAGCCCCCGGCTTCCCCCGCACCAGGTCGAAGCCCACCACCAGCGCGCCCGGGAGCTGATGAGCCACCTCGAAGCCCCACTGCCCCGTCCCCGTGCCCACGTCCAGCACCCGCGTGGGTCCCTCCACCGGGGCCAGGAAGTTGGCCCCCAGGGCCTCGTGCAGGGCGAAGTGCTGCAGGTCCAGCCGGTCCACCTCGTCCGGGTGCCGGGGGAAGAGGTAGGGCGACCCCGGCTCCCGGGAGCGCTCCAGCGCCGCCTCCACCTCCTCCGGGGTGGGGAGTTCCAGCGACCAGTCCACCATCCCCAGCTCCCGAGCACGGCCCAGCAGGGAGCGGAGGGTGGCCAGACGACGGGCCACGGTGGCCGGAGCCAGCCCCCGCCGACGCAGGGCGAGGGCGTACTCCAGGACCAGACGGGAGGCTGGCTCCGGCCCCTGGAGCAGGCAGCCGACCGCGGCCTCC
>DASRBU010000415.1:0-2463 GCA_035653475.1 Candidatus Dormiibacterota bacterium
GACCGACCATGGCCATCCGCTCCACGAATACGTGGGCGACGCCACGCCCGGCGATGTCCGCGGAGAGGGCGTGGACCGGTTGGGGGCCAGGTGGTACGTGCTCGGTCCGGCAACCAGACCGGCCCCGACCGAAGCCAGGGATCGGTCCTGCGGTCGCCTGGACCTCAGCCACCGCTGGACCGCCACGGTGAGCGTCCCGGCCAGCAGGACCATGACCACGTCGACGCCGAGCACGGCCATTGCCACGACCGTCTCGTGCGTCCGCCGCGCCGGCGTACGCGGCGCGGGTCTCGAAGGCCGGCCCCCCGCGACCCGGGCGACGAACGCGATGACGAAGGTCGACGCGTTCACGGTCGGGAGGACGCCCAGTCCGCCGTTTGCGAAGGCCGGCGCAGCGGCGGGTGGTCTCGCCTTCATGGTCGGGCTGTCGGCGTAAGGGGCGCCGCCGGTCAGGACCAGGCCCATGACCGGCGTCTCCCGGCACGGACGGCGAGGCGCCTACGCCCCACGACCACGCCCACGCAGGGGTCCGCGTCGACAACCGCCACCTCTCGACGGACACCCGGCACGACGCCGGTGGAGGGCTCGGACGCCGAGACCGGCCGCGCCGCCGCGCGCAGGCGCGGCCGGCCCGCAGCCCGCCCGGAGGTGTTCGTCGTCGGCGATCCGATGAGCCTCGACGGCCTGCCGGAGGTGGCCGAGGCGGCGACGCCGTCGGGCGTGCACGCCAGGCAGACCGTGAGGCCGGGCAGCGGGACCGGCCGGTGCGCTCGTTCCGTGACGTCGACCTGGAGGGCATGGCCCGCCTCGGGGGCGGGCAGGCCCGGATGGACGTTCGTGGCTGAAGCCGAACGGCGGCCCGGACTGGGTCACGTGGCCGGCCGTGGACGTCGGGCTGCCCACCGGCCCCAGGACCGTCTCGCGGCCCGTCTCAGCCAGACGCTCCCGCTCCGAGGGCCAGGCCCAGTCCGGGTGCTCATCGCACCGACCCCGCCCAGACCAGGGGAAGCGGCGAGGGCACGTGTCGAAGTCTGTGTCGAAGCCGAAGCCCGACGGAGGAGCGCACCCGGAGCCGTCACGGAGATGATGAACCAGATGTTCCTGTGGGGGCCGCGCCCACGGCGGCTCGGCCTACCATCCTCCATTTGACCGACAAGGAGGTTCTCGTGTCTACCTTCTCTCAGCCGCCATCCGAACCCACGCCGATGATTCGGCAGGAGGTGATCCCGAGCGGCTGGATGCTGTTCGCCTCGATCATGATCCTGGTCACCGGCCTGTTCAACGCCTTCGACGGGATCTTCGGCTTCTTCCGGTCCGCGTACTACATCGGCCATCCGGTGGGAGGCGCGATCTGGATCTGGGCGCTGTGCCTGCTGGCCTTCGGCATCGTCCAGATCATGGCCGGCCTGGCCATCATGGCCGGGCAGTCGTGGGGCCGGTGGTTCGGCATCGTGGTCGTCAGCCTCAACGCGCTCCTGCATCTGCTCGCCGTCGCCCTCTACCCGTGGTGGTCGCTGACGATCATCGCCTTCGACCTGCTGATCCTCTACGGGCTGACGGCCGGCTGGCGGGTGGCGGTCCGGCCCGGGCAGCCGACGTCGGCCTGAGGCGCCCTCGACCGGCCGAGCCGCACCGGGGTGCCGGCGGGGCCGCCCGAGGTCACCGGACACCGGCGTTCGACCCGGTTGCATGACGAAGAGGGGGTCGGCAAGCCCCGGGCCGGCACCGCCCGCCGGGCGCGCCAGGATCCGGGTGGCGCCCGTGCCGGTGGACGATCTCGGCCTCGATCGGCCGATCCCCGAACGGCACCTCGTCGTCGGCGAACGGCCCGGCCAGGGCCCAGGTGACGGGGACTCCGGCGAGGACGGGCCGCTCCACCACGCGCCGCATGCCCCCCTCGAGCCCCTTCGGGTCGAGCCCCGGGCCGACCTCGGACCGAACGACCGCCACCACCGGGGCGATCAGGGGCTGGAACCGCTCTCCCGCGGATGGTCGGAGCCGACGTCCCTCGTCGGGGAGCCGGTGGCGAGTCTGGCGGGCAGCAGGACGACGAGGCTCGGGATGCGGAGGCGCCGCGCCAGCACCTGGGAGCCGGCCGCGAGCGCGACCGTCAGGCCGAGGCCGGCGGAGGCCCGATCGGCGGTCGTGGCGCAGGCCCAGCCCAGGCCGTCACCGGCGCAGGGAGGCCTCATCCGAAACGGATGAAGACCGGCGCCGGGAGCGGCCGTAGCCCGGTCAACGCGACGGGGACGCCCTCCGATCCCTTCGCGGTCCTCCGCAGCCGGAGCTACCTCCGCCTCCTGGCCCTGGCCGCGATCCTCGGGGTCCCGATCTCGGCGGTGGCGCTCGGCTTCCTGCAGCTCGTGGCCTTCCTGCAGCGGTGGCTCTTCGTCGACCTTCCGAAGGCGCTGGGCTTCCCCGGCGAACCGCTGTGGTGGCCGCTTCCGCTGCTGGCCGTGGCCG
>DASRBU010000416.1:0-5716 GCA_035653475.1 Candidatus Dormiibacterota bacterium
CATCACCACCCAGCAGCTGGTCTTCTTCGGCAGACGCCCAGAACCGATCTCGAGCTGGTCCACCGCACACGGGGATCTGCATTGGGCGAACCTGACCGCTCCCGAGTGCTGCTTGCTCGACTGGGAGTCCTGGGGACGTGCACCCACCGGCTATGATGCGGCGGCGCTCTACTGCGTTAGCCTGGTCCAGCCCATGCTTGCCACCCGGGTGTGGCGGGCCTTCGCCGACATCCTCGAAGGTCCCGAGGGAACGCAGGCGCTCCTGTGTGCAGCGGCGAAGACTCTGACCATGGTTCACGACGGGCTGGCAACAACCGACCTCGCGGAGCCCGTCCACCGGTTGGCAAGACGGCTATTGGGATAATCCCTACCTCGGATTCCTTGGCTTGCAGATTCGAGGCTTACACGTCTGAGGTGTCGGTGCATTGGGCGCGCACTGCGGCTGGCAGGCGACGACGTGAAGCCTGGGGAACTCGCGCTCCAGTTCGCGACGGACCCGGATGGCGGTCTCTCCGAGATGCACCTCCGCCAGTGACGACCGGCGGACGTCGCCGATCTCGAGCCATCGAGCGAACGGGCAGGGCCAGACGGCCCCCGTCGGCGAGACGGCCAAGCTTCCCTGGGTGCAGCTGCCGCAGAGTTGGTCCACGGCGGGGCGTCGGTCGCGCACGCCACGTCCCACCTGGCGCAGGCGGTCGACCCCCACGTCTTGGACCCCGAGCGCCCGAAGCTCGGTCACCGCACCTTCCACGTCCTGGTCATCCCTGACGCTGATGACGCCCACCCGCAGCGGGATGCCAAGCTCCAGCGCCCGGCGGATGCCGGCCAGCGTGCGATCGTGGCTGCGGTGGCCGGTGATCGCGTCGTGCTCGACAGCCTTCGGCGAGTAGTAGCTGGTGGCGAGGCTGACGCCAGCATCCTTGAAGACCTCCCAGAGCCGGCCGGGAACACGGACGAGGTTCGAGAACACCTCGACCTCGATCCCGCGGTCCACGGCGTGGCAGGTCAGCGTCGCCAGGGCCGGATGCAGGGTCGGCTCGCCACCGATGAGCTGCACCGTCCGCACCCCGAGGCCCGCCGCCTCGTCGAGCACTCGCCTCCAGTCCGGCTCACTCATGCGGCCATGGGTACCCCAAGGACCGCTGTCCGCGTAGCAGTGCTCGCACCGTAGCTGGCAGCGCCCGGTGATCTCCAGCCAAAGGAAGGAGAGAGGTGGTGTTTCCTGACTTTTGAGCAGGCGCGGATGGTCGCCGAAACGCTGCCAAGAGCTGTGACCGTTGACGTCCACCGAGCCGGCGCACCTCCAGGCGGGCAGGATCGCGGGAGGCGGCAGATCGGTCCTCCCCCATCAGCCGCCGGGCCACGACGTCGACTAGGTTGTCCTCTCCCCGAGGAGACGCGACACCCGGAGGTCGTGCAGAAAGGTAGCGGCAACGCCATTCTGTGGCTTGTTCAGAAACCTGCGGAGGAGGCGCCGCCGTGACCAATGATGAGGTACGGTAGCGCAGCCGCCTGCGCGTGTTGGCGCTGGCCAGAGAGATGGGCAGCCTCCGAGCCGCCTGCCGGATGCTCGGCGTCCACCACTCGACCTAGCAGCTCGCCCGCAGCCCCTGGCGGGATTCCGCCGTCCGACCGCGTTGGCGGCACCTCGGCGGGGACGGTGGGCGACCGACGTCCGACCCTGGCGCCGCCGGGCCCCGAGGTCGCCCTCCTGCTCGCTGCTCCAGCTCGCCGGCAAGACCTTGCCCGCTCGCTCGGCCCACCGGCATCCAGGCCATCCCTTTCTGGCCATCCGGGCGGCCAGAACGGTCCACGCCACCCTCGGCGGCTCCCCCCGCAGCCGCCGTCCTGCCGGCCGCCGTCGGTCGTTCTGGAGCGGTCGCGGCACTGGAGCGGTCGCGCTTCACCCGAGCTGCCCGCCGCCCCTGCCGCTCGTCCACTGCCTGTGGTCCTGGCCAGTCTCCTGAACCCGGCTCAGTCTTGTTCCCGGCTGGCCCCGCGCCGGCCCACTTGCCCTCGCGGCCTGGCCACCAATGCAGGTCCAACAGGTCCCCGGGCAGCCGGTCGCTGCTCTGGGTGACCACGACTGGCGGTCTTCGGCTCACCCCGCCAGCTGCATCCCGGCGCGCCGCTGGGCCCGGTCCGTCTCCCGCCAGCACACCTCCACGCGTCGGGGGTCGAACGTCGGCCGCCCGGGCTGGAGGGCAGGATGCACCACGACCCGCTCGAGCACCGCCGTGAGCACCGCCCGCCACTGATCGAGGATGAGCTGCGGCCAGCTCGTCCGGAGCTGGCCCGGCCGACCATGGTCGGGCTCCATGGTGGCGAGCGCCGTCAGCCAGCCCAGCCGCCGGCGGACGTCCGCCTGCTCGGCCTGGATGGCGGCGCCGGGCCTTCTCCAGGACACGCGGGGAGAGCGCTCCCCGGGCACAGGCTTCGGCGGCGGCGTCCAGCCGGCGGTCCAGCTCCTCCAGCCGCGCCACCAGGGCCCGGGCGTCGCGGTCACCTTCGAGCATGCGCGGTTCCGAGGGAAGGCAGGCCTTCCCGTAGCCATCCCCCGGTGGGTCCAGCAGAGGTCGGTGCCGGTTGGCGTCAAAAATGGCGTCAGCCGGTTGGGGTCGGGCTCGGGGCAGCCTTCCTGGAGCAAGGTTTTGAATTCGCCCCTGGCGGAGGGAGAGGGATTCGAACCCCCGAGGGCTTGCGCCCTGGCTGTTTTCAAGACAGCTGCCATCAACCGGACTCGGCCATCCCTCCGGTTCGGGCTCCGAGGATACCGAACCGGCTGCCGCGCCCCCGGCCCGAGCGGGGGTGCCCCCCCGGCCTGCTACCCTGGAACCGCCCCATGGGTCGCCACTCCCGCCCCGCGCGTCGGGTCGCGCCGATGGCGCTCCTCCTGGCCGTCCTGCTCCTGGCCCAGGCGTGTGCCCTCGACCGTCCGGTCGCGCCCCGCTCCACCCCCCTCCCACACCGTCGACCACCGCCCTCGCCCTCCTGCGTCGACCGGACGTTCGCTGGCCTGAGCGAGGCCCAGCGGCTGGGCCAGCTCTTCCTGGTCGGCCAGACCGGGCCCGATCCCGTGGCCACCGGCGTCGCCGCCGCCGTCCAGGACGGCCACGTGGCCGGGGTGGTGCTCGGGGGTAGCGGCTGGAGCGGCGCGGCCACGGTCCGGAGCAACGTGCAACGGCTCCAGAGCCTGGCCACCCCGGAGGCCACCGGAGGGGTGCGGCTCCTCGTCTCCGGCAACCAGGAAGGCGGAGCACCGGGGTCGCTGCAGGCCTTCTACGGCCCCGGCTTCTCCGCCATCCCCAGCGCCCTCGTCCAGGGCACCATGGACCCGGCCCGGCTGCGGCAGGATGCGGCCACCTGGGGGGCCGAGCTGCGGGCGGCGGGCGTGAACCTGGACCTGGCACCGGTGATGGACACCGTGCCGACCCCGCTGGTGGCCACCAACGCGCCCATCGGCGCCCTGGATCGCGAGTACGGCCACGACCCGGCCACGGTGGCCGCGCACGGGTCCGCGTTCGTCAGGGGCATGGAGTCGGCCGGCGTGGCAGCCACGGTCAAGCACTTCCCGGGCCTGGGCCGGGTGGGCGGCAACACCGACTTCAGCCCGCGGGTGGTGGACACGGTCACCACCCGCCACGATCCCTACCTGGACCCGTTCCGCGCCGGGATCGCCGCCGGCGCCGGCTTCGTCATGGTCTCACTGGCGATCTACGCCCGCCTGGATGCGGCCAACCCGGCGGTCTTCTCCCCGGTGGTGATCCAGCAGCTGCTGCGGGGCGACCTCGGCTTCCAGGGCGTGGTGATGTCCGACGACCTGGGAGCCGCGGCCGCCGTCCAGGACGTGCCCGCGGCGGAGCGGGCGCTGCGTTTCCTGGACGCGGGCGGAGATCTGATCCTGACCATGAGACCCGCCGACGTCGGTCCCATGGAGGGGGCGGTTCGGTCCCGGATGGACTCCGATCCGAGCTTCCGGGACCGGGTGAACGCCTCCGTCCGGCGGGTCCTGGCGGCCAAGGCGAGCCTGGGCCTCCTCCCCGCCTGCGCCCCGGTGGACACGGCCACCGCTCCCACCTCCCCGGCCAGCCCGGCCTGATCGGGAAGGCTCGGACGAGCCCGGCCAGGACACGTGTCGGCATACCTCCGTAGGCTCTGGCTGTGGCCGTCAGCCGCACGGAGCAAGGCCGAGACAGCAGGGTGAGACCGTCCATCCCTCGCCGCCTGGTTCGCGGGGTGGTGAGATCGAGGCACTGGCTGCGCGAGCACCTGCGCACTCTGCTCCCGATCGTGCTGGGGGCAGCGGCGCTGGTCGCCCTGGTGCTGGGCCTCGATCCGGCGACGTTCGCCTCGGCCATCGACCACTTCGACCCCTGGCTGCTGCTGCCGATCCTCGGCGCCGCCGTGGCCATCCTCGTCCTCCAGGGCATGCGCTGGCACTTCCTCCTCCGCGAGCTGGGCATCGAGCTGAGGATGGGGGACACGGTCCTGCTCAGCGTCGCCGGACAGGCCATCACCGCCATCCTCCCCCTGGGAGACCTGACCCGGGCCATCTTCGCCAGCGAGGTGACCGATGCCGAGTTCGGGGACACTGCGGCCACGGTCACCGTCCAGGAGCTGAGCTTCACCCTCCTGCTCGTGCTCGCTGCCCTGCCCGCCCTCCTCCAGCTCCACGCCTCCCCGCTGGTGATCGCCGTCACCGTCCTGGGCATCGCCTTCATCCTCGCCATCCTCACCGTGCCCCCCCTCTTCCGTGCTGTCCACGCCCTGGTGGCGCGCACCCCCTTCCTCCGCCGCTTCCTGTCCCAGATCGACGAGCTGCAGCACGAGACCGTCCGCCTCCTGCACCGTGCCGACACGGTCGGCTGGTCGAGCCTGGACCTGGCCCGGGTGGTGGTCGCGGCCACCCTCTTCTGGCTGGTGGTGAAGGGCCTGAGCCCGCACGCGATCACCTGGTGGGAGGCGGCCTTCGTGCTCGCCATCGCCTACGTGGGCGGCGCCGTCAGCCTGATCCCGGGCGGGGAGGGGGCCAACGAGGCCACCACCGTCGGCGCCCTCATCCTGCTCGGCATGCCCCCGGGCCAGGCCACCGCTGCGGCGCTGCTCCAGCGGGCCTTCACCACCGGCGTGGCCTCCATCCTGGGCATCGCCGCCTACCTGCTGGCCCGCCGCCGCTTCCAGCTCAGCGGGCTGGGCGCCCTGCAGGCCCGGGCCGCCAGCCGGCGCTGAGCGCCCACCGTGCGCCGCCTCGCCGGAGCGGCCCGCCGGTTGACGGGGTGGATCACCGACCCGGGGCCGGCCGGACCCCGACCCGCGGCCCGGGCGGCCCTGGTCACGACCGGCCTCTTCGCTCTGGCCGATCGGCTCCTGCACGAGGCCCAGGTGGTCACGTTCATCGCCTTCGGGGCCTTCGCCTTCCTGGCCCTCATCGACTTCGGGGGCCCGGTTCGCGACCGCATCCTCGCCTACACCGCCACCGCCCTGGTCGGCTCGGCCCTGATCGCGCTCGGCACCGCCGTCTCGCCACAGCCATGGGGCGCGGCCCTGGTGATGCTGGCGGTGGGCTTCTGGGTGCCGTTCGTCGGCGTTCTCGGCGGCTACGTCGCCGGCGCGCAGCCGGCGCTGCTCCTCGCCTACGTGCTGGCCGCGACCATCCCCTCGCCCCCCGGCGCCATCCCCGCCCGGCTCGCCGGCTGGCTGGTGGCGACCGCCGGTG
>DASRBU010000417.1:0-5643 GCA_035653475.1 Candidatus Dormiibacterota bacterium
GCGGGTGAGCAGGTTGCGGACGAAGTGAACCCGACCACGCTGCCACCCGGCTCCCGGCGGCACGGCTGCGATCGCCTGCCGAAGGCCGAGGTGGTGGCCGGAGATCACGAGGCGGACAAGGTCGAGAGCATCTCGCGGAGCAGGTCGGGGTGCGCCTGCTGCAGCTGCTCGCGCATCCAGGCGACGACCTCACGGTCCATACCGGGGTCGGCCATCGGATTCCTCCCTCGGGTTGCGAGATCCCTGAAGGATGACCGATGGTCGTCTTCTCTTCGGGAGGCCTCAGCGCCCCTCGTACACCACCTGCCTGGACGCTCACGAGATACTCCCGGGAGTCCATAGCGGTTGCCCTACCTCGATCCGACCAGTCGGTGCTACCGCCATGTCAACCACCCGAATGCCACTGTACGGAACACGTGACCTCAGCCCACCACGCAGGAAGGCAAACCGGCGCTCGCCTTCGGCGACCTCGAACCCGCCCATCTCTCGGGTGCCGTCCTGTCGCTGTGCCGGTGAGGGTCGGGACGGCGCCCCTACGACGAGGCCGTTGCCGGGGAAGGCCCCAGTCGAGCGGCAACATACCAGGAGGTCGCTGGCTTCGGGACTTCGGTGGCCACTCGCGTGCGCCGGCATGCCGAAAGCCGATGCCCAAGGACGTCCGGCCCCCGGCGGTGAGGCCCGGGCCGTGACGCTCAGGCGGGCGCGAAGGCCGCGCGCAGGGCCCCGCTCGCCTCGGCCGCGGTGGCAGCGCCGAGGGCGGCGGCCGCCGCCGCCCGGCAGCCCTCCCGGCCGGCCCGGCCCAGGGCCCGGGCCACCGCCTCCATCGCCCGCAGCCCCATGCTCAGCGAGCCCACCCCCACCCCGACCAGGAAGACCGCGCCCTCGGGCGTCCCCGCCATCTCGCCGCAGGCGCCGACCTCCATCCCCAGCGCCAGCGCCGCCTCCACCGCGGTCGCGATCAGGCGCAGCACGCCGGGGTTGGTCTCCCCCAGCTCGGGACCCCACTCCAGCTCGCGGTCGGCCCCCAGCGCGTACTGGGCCAGGTCGTTGGTGCCCAGGCTGATGAAGTCGACCAGGCCCCGGAACGCGGCCAGGTGGAGGGCGACGGCGGGCGTCTCCAGCATCATGCCCAGGCGGGGCAGGGCCAGGCCCAGGGCCCGTGCCTCCTCGTCCAGCAACGCCCGGGCGGCGCGCACCTCCTCCACCGCCGCCACCATGGGCAGCATCACCCGCAGGTTGGGGCGGCGGGCGGCGGCGCGCAACAGCGCCCGGGCCTGGGGTCGGGCCAGCTCGGGCCGGGCCAGCCAGAGGCGGATACCACGCCGGCCCAGGGCCGGGTTGGGCTCGGGCTCGGTCGGGAGGTAAGGCAGGACCTTGTCCGAGCCCACGTCCAGGGTGCGCACGATCACCGGATGGGGAGCCAGGGCCCGGGCGGCCCGCTCGTAGACCTCGGCCTGCTCCACCTCCGGCATCGGCTCCGGGCGACCCAGGAAGAGCAGCTCGGTGCGGAAGAGGCCGATGCCGGCCGCTCCGCGGGCCGCCGCCGCGGCGGCCGAGGCCGGGGAGCCGGCGTTGGCCATGAGCGGGACCGGGAGACCGGCCAGGGCGAGACGGGCCGGGGTCGTGACCTCGGCCGTCGCCGGCGCTTCCGCCAGGAGCCGTACCAGCCCGGCGTCCCCGTCCACCTCGGCCGCGCCGGCTCCGGCCGCCGCGGCCACGGCGCCGTCGACCCCCATCACCGCCGGGATGCCCAGCTCCCGGGCCACGATGGCGGCGTGGGAGGTCCGGCCCCCGGTCTCGGTCACGATGGCCAGCAGCAGGCCGGGATCGGCGGCCAGGGTGTCGGCCGGGGACAGCTCCCGCGCCACCACCACCGCCGGCTCGGTGAGCGAGGCCAACCGTGAGGCCGGCCGTCCGGCCAGCGCCGCCAGCACCCGGCGCCCGACCTCGCGGACGTCGGCCGCCCGGGCGGCCAGGTAGCCCTGGCCCAGCTCCTCCAGCCGGGCCGCGTAGCCTTCGAGGGCGCGCTCGACCGCCTCGCCCAGGCCCGAGCCCGCCTCCAGCTCCGCGGCCACCGCGGCCTCCAGGGTCGGGTCGCGGACCATGAGCGCCTGGGCCTCCAGCACCTCCGCCCCCTGCGGGTTCTCGGCCCGGACCCTTCCCGCCAGGTCCTCCAGCTCGCCGGCCACCCGCTCCACCGCCGTGCGCAGGGCGCCCAGGGGATCGGTGGGCGTGGCCATCGCCGCCGCGACCTCCTCGACCACGTGCAGCGGCCCCCGGGCCCGCCCCCCGGAGGCGGGCACGCCACGCAGCAGCCGAGCGTCGGTGGTCACCCAGCTGAGCTTAGCTCCTGGTGGCCAGGTCCCTGGGAGGACGAAGCGGGGCCGGCCTCCGCGGGGCGACGTTCGGGAGCGGCTGTTGCTGAGGGTTTATCCCCACCCGGGGCATGCTGTGAGCAGCGGACGACGGCGACCGGCCGTCTTCCCTGAAGGGGCTGCTCCAACTCCCCCACCGACGCGGGGGCCGGCTTCGGCCGGCCCCTCAGCGGGGCGGCCCCGCGGTCTTCCTCGGCCCCGGATGCTCCGGGATGCGCGTCGGCTGGACGGGTCAGATGGTCAGGCCTCACCCCCTGCGCAGTCGCACCTCGACCCCGATGCCCTCGGTCACGATCTCGCCGACGCCGAAGGGGCTGGCGGCGGCGAAGCGCTCGAACTGCGCTGCGGTGTACGCGCGTCGACGGAGCCCGCGCAGGATCCACCGGGTCAGGAGCGCGCTCACCGGCCCCAGCCCCATCCCCCTCACCTCCTCGTCGACGGCGGCGTCGGGGGCGTCGCGGCGCAGGTCCTGGATCACCGCCATGCCCCCGTCACGGAGGACGCGATGCATCTCATCGATCGCCCGCTGGGGCCGGGCGAAGTTCTTGAAGGCGGCCTGGCAGACGATCAGGTCGAAGGAGCGGTCGGGGAAGGGCAGGTGGGCGGCGTCGCCGAGCCGGAAGTCGACGTCGACCCCGGCCCGGCGGGCGTTCTCGCGCGCGATTTCCACGAAGGAGCGGCTGATGTCCAGCCCGGTGACGTGGAACCGCCCCGAGCGGGCCACCTCGATGGCGAAGTACCCGGGGCCCGGCGCCACCTCCAGCAGCCGGCCGCCGTCGGGCAGGACCTCGGTGAGCCGGGAGGCCTGCTGCCTCCGCTCCTTGATCTGACCCTCGGAGCGGCGCAGCCCCGCGTACCAGCGGGCCACGATGCCCTCCATGGGCAGGCCCTTGAACGCCGTCTCCCGTCGCCTGGCGATCATCGGTGTACCTCGCTCTCACTTCCGGCCGGATGGGAACCGATCTCGGAGCGGCCGGGATCGGCGATCAGGGGATCGGTGGCAGCCTCGGGCCGGCGTCCGGCCATCCGGGGCCGTGACCCGTCCCCGGCCGGGCGCGCCCGCACCGCCAGGCAGGCCAGGGCCGCCGCCACCACCACGGCGATGGGCAGCACGACGGTCGGCCGCATCGCCTCCACGTAGCCCTGGGCGAAGACGAGGTGGGCCACCTCGCGCAGCGGCCCCGGCATCGCCGCGCCGGTCTGGCCCACGCCCACCTCCAGGCCACGCCGCGCCGCCCCGGAGAAGGCGGAGACGAAGTCGTCCCGGAGCGGCGCCGGCAGCGCCGAGGCGTGACGGACCGCCTGGTCGTGCAGCGCCAGCGACAGGCGGTTCTGGAGCAGCGCGCCCACGGCTGCGCCGGCGATGACGCCGCCCAGCTCTTGGATGGTGTTGATCACCCCGGAGGCGACGCCGCCCAGCTCGGGCCGGAGGTCGCGGGTGGCCAGGCTGTAGACGGGCGTCCAGACGAAGCCGAGGCCAGCACCCGACGCGATCAGGCCGGGCAGGAGCGCCCAGCGGTCCCCGTCGGCCCGCGCCGCCCAGTCCAGGTACGCCACCCCGGCCGCGAAGAGCAGCAGGCCCGGGATCAGCAGGCGCTTGCCGCCGACCTTGCCCACCAGGCCGCTGGCCAGCGCCGAGCCGACCATCATGGTCAGCGGCTGAGGCGCCACGGTCAGGCCGGCGGCAACGGCCGACAGCCCCAGCACGGACTGGAGGTAGATGGTCAGGGGCAGGTAGACGCCGAGCATGGCGAATCCCATCGCCGCCAGCACCAGCGTCATCAGGGTGAAGTTGCGATCGCGGAAGACGGCGAAGGGCAGGAGCGGCTCCTGGCCCTGGCGCATCGCCTGCTGGAAGAGGAAGAGGACGAGCACGGCACCGCCCGCCCCGATGATCTCGGGGATCGTGATCGGGCCGACCACGTGGCCCCAGTCGTAGCGCTGGCCCTCGATCAGCCCGAAGACGAGGCCCAGCAGGCCGAGCGTGGCCAGCCCCACCCCGACCAGGTCGAGGCGGTGGGGGCGGCCGGGACGAAGGTCGGGCACCAGCCAGAGGGCGAGCGCGGACGTGACCACGCCCACCGGCAGGTTGACGAAGAAGATCCAGCGCCAGCCCAGGTGGGTGACGATGAACCCACCCAGCGTGGGGCCGGCGAGCACGGCCAGCCCGCCCAGGACCCCGTACAGGGCGAACACGCCGCCACGCCGCCCGGCCGGGAACAGCTCGAGCATGATCGGCAGCCCCTGAGGCGCGGCCATCGCCGCCCCCAGGCCCTGGGCGGCCCGGGCCAGGATCAGCTGCTCGGAGGACTGGGCCAGGCCGCTGAGGGCGCTGGCGAGGGTGAAGATCGCGATCCCGACCACGAACAGGTTGCGCGGCCCGGCCAGGTCACCCAGGCGGCCGGCCGTGATCAGCAGCACGGCGTAGAGCAGGCTGTAGGCGTTGAGCATCCACAGGACCTGGTCGAGGGTCGCGTGCAGGCCGTCCATCAGGCTGGGGATGGCGACGTTGACGATGGTCAGGTCGAGCAGGGTCATGAAGAGCCCCAGGCTCAGCACGGCCATGGCCACGGCCGGGCCGCGCCTCCCCGGGGTCGGGCGGGTGACGTCCATGTCGGGTCGAACCTCCTTCGATGTGGGTGGGAGCGGCGGCTCGGCCCGGCTATCCTGATGGTGGGATGCCTGGGCGCCGGGTCGTGCCGTGCGCTCGGGTCTCGGCGGCCCCGGGAGTTGCCGCTCCCCGGGCCGCTCCTCTCGCCCTCAGCGGAAGGCGAACCGGATCAGGGCCACGGCCGCAGCGATCAGCAGGGCGAAGAGGCCCAGGCCAACCGGGGATCCCCAGCCGTACCACTTCATGGACCAGATCGACCAGTCGAGCGTCTCGCGATCTCGTTCGGTCATTCGCTCCATCTCCTTCTCTAACATGTTAGATGATTTACTGCAATAATAGTCCTACTGGCATAGGAGCAGCAAGGGGATCGAGAGTCGGAAGATGATCGAGGGCGGCCGGGCGGCGCTGAGCCGCGAGCGCGTGCTGGATGTGGCCCTGGAGCTGGTCCAGCGGGAGGGCCTGGAGGCCCTGACCATGCGCGGGCTGGCCGACCGGCTGGGGGTGAGGGCGGCCTCTCTCTACTGGCACGTCCGCGATCGCGGTGAGCTGGTGGCGCTGCTGGCCGAGCGGCTGCTGGGCACGGTCCGGCCGTCGGCCACCGACGGCGGCTGGCGCGAGCGGGCGCTGGCCATCTGCTCGGCCCTGGAGCGCATGGTC
>DASRBU010000418.1:0-35906 GCA_035653475.1 Candidatus Dormiibacterota bacterium
TGGAGTTCTCGCGGACGCCGCTGGCGGTCGTCGTCCCCGTCGACCCGACCCTCACCGCCCAGGCCTCGGCGGTGCGCTCCCCCTATCGCTCGGCCCGGCCATGAGCGACCGGCAGTCGGGTCAGACGCTGATCATGTTCGCCATCGCCATGACCTTCGTGTTCACGGCCATGGTCGCCCTGGTGGGCGATGCCGACACGCTGATGGTGCGATACGAGCAGGTCAACGCCGAGGCCTTGCTCCGAGCCCAGGCCGGCGCCAGCGCCATCGACACCGCTGCCGTGTACCGAGGCCAGCGTGTGCTCGATCCCGCGCTCGCGGTCGAGCGATGCGAGCAGGCGGGGTTGGTGGGCGGCGACGGCCACCCACGCCGGGTGACGTGCACCTTCGTGCCGCCCAACCAGATCACGGCCACCGTCGCCGAGGACGTGACCCTGCCCATCCCCTTGTTCATGACCACGGCCACGGTCCGGGCCACGAGAACCGGGCAGGCCGTGTTCGGTGATCAACACGTCGTGGGGTCATGAGATGAGTCACCTGCGAGCCCTCGTCGCCCTTCCCCGGCCGATCCAGCCGGGAGCGCGGAGCTGAGACCGTGTCCCGCAACGTGCTGGTCCTGTTGGTGGGCCTGGTGGTCTTCATCGCCGTCGCCATCGCCATCTATCTGCAGATCCTGACCTCGGCCCGTGCCTCCGACCAGGTCTGGGCCGTGACCCGACCGGTCCAGGCCGGTGATCCCCTGACGCGGGACAACGTGCAGCGGACGCGCATCCCCCACAGCGGCGACGGCTGGGACTTCTACACCGGGGACCTGATCGCGGCCCACGCCCGGGCGGCGCACGCCATGGCGGCGGGGACCATCGTCTTCAAGGACGACGTCCTCGACCAGGATCTGGCCCTGGTCACCCTCACCCTCAAGAGCCCGCCTCCCCTCGCTCACGGCCAGACCATCGACGTCTACGCGCAGGTCGGAGGCCGGACCCTGATCGTGGGGAGGCGACTGGTGGTGGACGGGGTCGAGGGCAGCAGCGCCTCGATCTGGGTTCCGGTCACCGACGAGCCGGCCTGGATCGCGCTCCAGGCCAACTCGGTCGCCCTCTTCGCCGCCAGGAGCAGCGGGGTCGGGGTGCCCGAGGTGCAGGCGGAGAGCATCGACGACGCCCTGGCCGTGCTGAGCGGTGCCGGCGCCGCGGCCGTGGCGCCGGCGCCGAGCCCGTCGCCGGCGAGCGGCAGAAGGCCGTGAGCTACGTGCTGGCCTTCTACGGGGTCAAGGACGGTCAGGGCGTGACCACGACCGCCCTTGCCATCGCCGACGAGCTGGCCCGGCGACACCGCGTGATCTTCGTCGACGCGGACATGTCCGGCACCGGCACCGCCGCCGACGCGCTCCAACTCGACCCCGGCGGCCGGGGCATGGGCAACCTGATCGGCGCCCGGGCCATCGGCGCCCGCGACCTGCTCGGCCAGGCGCTTCCCACCCATCAGCGCAACCTGGGGCTGGTCCCGGGGCTGAGCGCGGTCTGCGGCAGCGCCGTCCCCAGGCTGGTCGAGCAGCTCCGCGACGGCCAGGCCCTCGCCATCCCCGGGGTGGAGTTCGTGATCGTCGACTTCGGCGCCATCGCCCATCCCGAGGCCCGCTCCTTGCGTCAGTCGCTCACGGCCGTGGCCTCGATCGCCCACCGCGTCTTCACCGTGCTCCGCGACGACCCGCCCCTGATCGCCCGTGCCATCCTGGTGCTGAGGTCGGCCCGACCTCCGAAGACCGAGGTGGTGCTGGCCGAGAGCCGCCGGGGCCAGCTCCGCAAGCACATCCGCGAGGCGCTGCGCCTGCAGCTGCCGGAGGTGGCTCTGGCCGCCACCGTGCCCTGGGACCCGGGCCGCGCCCAGCGGTCGCTGGACTCGGGCCGGCCGCTGTCGATGCCGGCCCTGGTGCGCGAGCTGAGGCTCGCCGAGCAGGCGGAGCCGGTCCTGGCCCAGGTCCGGGCCGCCTCCGGGAGGCCGGCGTGATGAGGGCGGCGACCCCTCCCACCGGCCTGGACCTGGCGCCCCAGCTCGGCTACCGCACGCTGCCGGTCAAGCCCTGGCCCGAGATCGACCCCGACCTCCACGAGATCTGCCGCACCCTGGCCGACCACCTGGAGCGCTACCGGCGGCTCCACGACGTGGCCCCCTCGGTGGGCGAGGAGGAGGGGCTGCTCGACACCGTCAACGACCTGGTCGATCAGGCGCTGGAGCGACCGGTGGAGTTCGGGCTCAACAAGGCCGTGGCCGACGACATCGCCGACGATCCCGACTTCCGTCGGCGGGTGGTCAGGGGCACGATGGTGCTCGCCTCCTATCTGTACCCGCTCTCCCGCCTCCTCTACCTGGAGGACGGCGTGGAGGAGATCCACGTCTACCGCTGGGACGTCTGGGTGATCCAGGGCTCGGACTTCAAGCTGCAGCTGAGCCCGGAGGGCAACCCCTTCCGCAGCGACGAGGCCTGGCTCGACTTCTTCAAGGAGAAGGTGATCACGCTGCCCGGCACCACCGGCCAGAAGATGCTGAGCCAGGGGCGACCGACGGCGGAGGTCAACATCGGCGGCCTCATCCGTCTGGCCCTGTTGCAGCCGCCCGCCATCTCCGGCCCCACCAACCTCCTGGCCACCATCCGGGTCCAGGGCGCGGCCCGGGTGAGGTCGCTCGAGGACTACGTCGAGCAGGGCACCATGCCCCGGGGCGTGGCCGAGTTCCTCCTCGCCTGCGTCCTGGGCAAGGCCAACCTCATCATCTCGGGGGGGACCGGGAGCGGCAAGACCACGCTGCTGCGCGTGCTCGCCGGCTCCATCCCCTGGGACGAGCAGCTGGTCGTCCTCGAGGACAGCGCCGAGCTGCATCTGGAGAACGATCGCGGCGACGGCCTGCCCTGGCATCCCTACGTCCAGAGCGTGAACACGGTGGAGGCGGTGCTGAAGGGCGAGCCGGGCATCACCATGCGGGACCTGGTCAAGCTCGCGCTCCGGCTCCGTCCCGACCGCATCATCCTGGGCGAAGCCCGCGACGCCTCGATGGCCGACGTCTGCCTCGCCGCCTCGACCGGGCACGACGGCTCCATGGTCACGCTCCACGCCGACGACGCCGAGGAGGCGATCCGGCGGGCGGCGGAGTACGTGATGATGTCCCCCGACTTCATGGGCAGCGCCAACGCCGAGACCATGGCCCTGCGGCGCGTCCACCAGGCCTTCGACGTCACCGTCCACCTGCGCCAGCGCGGCGGTCGTCGGCAGGTCACCGGCGTGGTGGCCATGGGGGACGGGGTCGGCGACCGGCGCTGGGTCTACTCGCTGAGCCCGGAGGGGAGGCTGGTCCGCGAGATCGCGCTGCTCGGCGACCTTCCCGCCCGGCTGGCCTACAAGCTGATGCCCCATCTCGCGGGGGTGCCGCCGGTATGAGCGGGCGTCGGCCGAGGTCGGATCGGGGAGGTGGCGAGGCCGAGGCATGAGCCCCTTGCTCTTCTTCATCGAGGTCCTGCTGCTGATCGCGGTCGGACTGGCGGTGCTGCTGGCGGCCGGCGGGCTGGGCTCGGGACGGCGCCGGGAGCGCGCGCTGAGGCGGCTGGAGCCGCTGCTCGACCGCGAGCGGTACGTGGCCAGCGGTCTGGGCTGGAGCCTCCGGGTCTGGCTGGGGATCAGGCTCGGCGCCGCCGGGCTGGGGCTCCTGGCGGGGACCCTGATCGGGACCCCGGTGGTGATCCTGGGGCTGGGGGCGGTCGGTCTCTTCGGCGTCCCCTGGTGGCTCAAGGCCCGGGCAGCGCAGCGCAAGCTGGAGATGGACCGGGCCCTGATCCCGTTCATGATCAACCTGGTCAACCTGCTCTCCCAGGGCCAGCAGACGCTCAACCACGCCTTGAAGGACCTGGCCCAGAACCCGGATCCGCGTCTCGCCCACGTGCTGGCGCCGCTCCGGGAGGCCGAGTCGGTCAGCGATGCGCTGGTCGAGGTGGCCCGGCGGGGGATGTCGCCGATGCTGGAGCGGGTCTGCGTCGACCTCTTGCTCTCCATGGATCAGACCCCGGAGGCGTTCGTCGAGCAGGCGCAGACGATCCTGATCCCGCAGTACGACCAGGACCTGGAGATCCAGGCCCGCAACCACGCCGCGCTCGCCGGCGGCCGTCAGAACGGCCTGATCGTGATCGCGGTGATGGCGGTCGCGTTCGTGGTCGTGATGCGGGTCGAGACCTTGCGCGCCGCCTACGCCGGCCTCGTCGGCCAGCTCATGCTCTTGCTGGACGGGGCCATGATCGTGGGCATCCTGGGGGTCCTGGACCTGATCACCCCCCGGACGCCGTGGATCCGCTGGAACGTGGCCGCGATCCGGGAGCAGATGCGGAGGCGCTATGCCTGACCTCGCCCTGCCCGTCCTGCTGCTGGCGCTCGGGGCCGGCCTGGGCGCGGCCCTCTGGCGCTTCGGAGCCTTCACCCCCCGGGCGGTGGTGGCCTGGAACCGGATCGGGCGGCACCACCACCTGACCGACGAGCGACCGCTGGAGGAGCGGCTCGCCGACCGCGTCCCCTCCCTGGCGCGCTTCTTCCGGCAGACCAGCGTGCCCCGGCTGCTGGCCATCGCCAACCGCCGCGAGAGCCTCAACGCCTGGCTGGTCAGGGTCGTCGTCTACGTCCTGGTGGTGGGCGTCGCCCTGCTCGCCGTCGACCTCCTGGCCGGCCTCAGCACCCACCGGCTGCCGGTGCCGCCGCTGGCCTGTCTGGTCCTGGCCGGCCTGTTCGTGCCCCTCTCCTACCTCTCGCTCCAGCTGGAGGCGCGGCGTCGGCAGGACATGATCAACCGTGCCGTCGCCCAGTCGCTCTCGGAGATGGCGATCCTCACCTACACCGGCGAGTACACGGTCTCGGGGGCGCTGGAGTTCGTGGCCCGCGGCCACCGTCAGCCCTGGTTGCTGGAGCTGCTCGCCGACGACAACTGGCGGCGGCTGGTGGCGCCCCAGGACACACCGCTGGCGCTGGCCCTGCGCCCGGACCAGCTGCTGAGCACGGTCACCATCTACCAGCGCATCGGCCGCGCCTACGACCTGGAGATGTTCGGGGAGCTGGCCACGAGCATGCGCCGGATTGCCGAGAAGGGACTGGTGCCCTCCGACGTGCTCACCTCGCTGGCCAGGGCCGCCGGCCAGAAGCAGATCGCGGAGATGACGGTCAGGATGGAGCAGGCCAGGCCCCGGATGGCGCTGGCGGTCGGGCTCATGGTGCTGCCCCTGCTGAGCCTGATCCTCTACCCGGCCGCCGTCGCCATCTCCAACGCCTTCCGTTGAGACGGTCGCCGCTCGACCTGCTCCTGCCCCTGGCGGTGACCGCGATCGAGATCGTGGCCGCCCTCTCGGTCATCGGGGTGCCCGATCTGGGGGCCGCGCTGCGCTTCCTGACCACCACCACGCCCACCATGCCGGGCAGCGTCGCCGCGGCCGAGGCGGTGCTGTGGATCGCGCTCCTGGTCGCCCTGCTGGGGGCAGCGGTCACGGCCCTGGTCGGGATGGCCGGCTCCGCCCGGAGGCCGGCCCGGGCCACCATCTGGTCGCTCGGGGTGCTGCTGGCCGGGCTGGTGATCCTGGGCGCCGGCGTCCATCGCCACCTCGGCGCCGAGCGCGTGGACCTGAGCGGCGGCTCCGTGCGCGAGGCCCAGGCCCAGGTGGTGGGGTCCGGTCGGTGAGGGACCGGCGCCTCGAAGGCCACGACCCGGTGGGGGCGCCCCGGCCCCCCGGGCCGGGTCAGGCGTTGCAGAGGGTCCCGAGCAGCTGCCGGGTGCCGGGGGCGGTGCAGTCCCAGTCGGAGTCCGCGACCCAGATCTGGCCCAGGGGTGGGTCGTCGGCCGGCTCGCCGCCGACCAGCTCCGGCGACCCCACCCCCTGGGGCAGGCTCGCCAGCACGGTCTCGTGGCCCTGGCCGTCGACCTGGACCACCTGCGCGGGGCCGATCTGGTCGAGGTAGAAGGCGTAGGGCGTCCAGACGAAGAGGTGGTCGGCGAAGGGCTGACGGAGGGCGGGGGGGACGGGACGCAGCACCAGCCGCCTCAGCTCGAGGCGGATGACGCGCAGGCTGGCGCCGGCGCTCCTCGCCCGCTGGATGGTGTCCAGGTCGTAGGCGAAGACCTTGATCGGCGAGCGGCTCAGCCCGGAGCGGAGCAAGAAGCCGTCCTGCAAGTGGTTCCAGGCCCACAGCTCGTAGCCGTTGGCCCGCAGATAGTCGAGCGCCCAGCGCCGGGCGTCGGCGTCGCTCACCGCCCCCGCGGTCTGGTTGACGACCTGGACCGAGCCCAGCGACACCCGCCCGAGCGAGGGCGGCGGCGGCTCGGTGGCGCCCTTCGCCTGCCAGACGGCGAGGGGAACCGGGGTGGCGGTCCCGGCGCTGGGCGCCGGCGAGGGGCGGCCGGGTCGGGCCGCGGTCGAGCCGCAGCCGGCCAGCGCCACCACCAGGAGGAGCGCGGCCGCCGCCCTCGCCACCTCAGGCGCCTCCCACCGGCACCCCCTCCTCCTGGAGGATCTGCTTGGGATAGGGCCCGAGGGTCCGGGAGATGGGCGGGACCAGGCCGTCCAGCCGCAGGTGGTGCTGGCCATCGGCATCCGACCAGTACTCGTCCACGGTGACGCCGTAGTGCTCGGTCACCGAGACGTCGTAGGTGCCGTAGGTGGAGTAGGTATGGCTGGCGGCGAGGTCGGCCGGGACCCCGGTGCAGGCGGCCGGCAGGTTGGGGTCGGGCTGGGTGCTGCCGTCGCCGAAGTCCCAGTCCGCGCCCTGGAAGGCCAGCTCGACGCGGAAGACGTAGAACACGTAGCGGCCGGTGCCGTCGTTCACCGGGTCGGCGATGGTCATCTGGAAGTCGGCCGGCTGCTGGATGGGCAGCCGGGCCCCGCCCGGGGCCTGGAAGGAGGCACCGCCGATGAAGAAGCAGGTCCCGATGCTGACCAGACCCGGGTTGGGGTTGTCGGGCAGCGAGGAGAGCGTCCCCGGGTCGATGAGCTGGAGGAGGTGGGCCCGGTCGAGGTAGGGAAGGATTCGGCCGGGGGGAAGTCCGTTGGGCCGCCGCACCGGGTTGGGCTCGGTGACCCAGCAGATGTTGCCGGCGACCACGAAGTTGGTGAAGGGATGGGGCGTGGGGCAGCCGAGCTGGAAGCCGGGGTTGGGGATGGTGCAGAGGCCGTTCTGGTCGTACTTGCCCTGGAAGACGTAGGGCAGGTAGATGTTGAACTGCTCGGCCTCGACCACCGGCACCTTCTTCAAGTCGGCCGGGTAGCCGATGGAGGTGTAGCCGCCGCCGTCGGGGGTGGGGTCCAGCTCGGTCACGCTGCCGCCGGGGCCGATCAGGATCTTCACCGGCCGGTCGATCTCGTAGCTGCAGGCGGCGCCGGGCTGTCCCCGCCCGGGGCCTCCCTGGGGACCGCCGGGCCCGTAGGGGGTGCCGGTGGGGCCGCTGGCCAGCGGGCAGTCCACCCCGGCGTCCTCCCGAACCGCGGTCAGCGTTCCGTCGTTCCCCACCTGGCCGCCCACGGTGGGGGTGCAGGCGTTGGCGTCGCCGTTGCCCGGCAGCCCGGAGGCCGCGGCCGGTGAGGTCGAGATCGTGGCCAGCAGCGCGGCTCCCAGCCCTGCGGCAAGTCGCGACATGACGGCCCGTCGCATCGCGGTCGGCGGCCAAGATAGCAGATGTGACGCGGCCGTCGACCGGAAGGCGCCCATTGTCCGTCCCCTGGTCATGGCCATGATGCGATCCCAGGGCGAGCCGCGGCCGGAGCCACCGGATCGAGGCCGGCAGCACATCCCGCTGGGGGGCCTGAGCCCGCGCGTGGTCAGGCGCCCGGTTCCTCCGCCCCGGCGGTGGGGGCCGGTCCTGGCCGCCCTGGCCGGGGTGACGCTGGCCGTGGTCGGGGCGGTGCTGGCCTCCGCCGAGCCGCAGGTCGAGGTGCAGAGGACCGACCACGGCTACCGGCTCGCGGGAGAGGTGCTGACCGAGCGCGGGCCCGGCGTCTACCAGGGCCGGCGGGGCGGGGTGCTGGTGGTGGCTCGAGTCGGGGTGCTGGTGGTGGCAGGCGCCTCGGCCGAGCTGAACGGCCGTCCCGTCACGGGCCGTTGCCAGCTGGTGCCGGGGGGCGACGAGACCTGCCGCTTCGTCGTGGACGGCCGACCGCTCGCCGCCCGCGACCGGCGCACCGGCTACGGATGGCACCGGCGCTACTCCGATGGCAGGACGGTGGCCATCCACGTCGTGGGTGGCCACGACGTCCCCGTCCCCTTCCCGGTGGGGCGCTGAGGCCGGCGCCCCGCCGGGACGGAACCGGCCTGCTAGGCTTCGAATCGGTGCGCGGCGACGTCCATGGCTGGGTGTTCCTCCCGCTCTTCGAGGAGCCGGAGGCGAGCCGGAGCCTCGAGCTGCTGGCCTCCCGGCTCTCGCCCTCGCCTCCGGTGCCGGTCACCTGCCTCAAACCGCCGCTCGGAGGCCTGGCCTTCATGGCCGCCGAGGGCGAGGTCTCCGACATGCTCGATGCCTGGTGGGCCAGCGCCGTGCCCGAGGACCGGACGCCGGTGCTGCTCCTGCGACACGAGCCCGGCCTCGAGCGATGGCTCGGGAAGGTGGACGCCGAGGTCGTGGTCGGCGTGGCCGGAGAGGAGGAGCTGGAGTGGTACCGGGCCATGCCCCACGTGCGGGCGGTGGTCACCCGCGAGGTCGAGGCCCTGACCGAGGTGGCGATGCGGGCCCACCCCGACTGCTTCGAGCCCGGCGGGGCGCCACCGTCGGAGGCCGAGGAGACGCCCTACCGCCCCCGGGCCGCCGGGCAGGTGCTCCGCGGCCGTCTCCGGCCCCCATCCGTCGTCGCCCCGGGGCCGGAGCTCCCGGCCCTGGCCGAGGACCCTGCGGGGGGACCCGAGGCGGTGGCCGGACCGCCCGAGGAGGTCCCCCGGGGCCCGGCCCCCGGGTTGCCCACCGGTCGCCCCTCCCCGCCCCCGGCGGTACCGATGCCCGGCTCCGACGGCTCCCGGGCGGGACCCCTCCTGCGTGGCCTGGTGGAGCGGGCCGCGGGCCTGCTCAACCCCGCCCTCCGGCCGAACTGGGTGCCGGCCGAGCTGACCGGCCTGGCCCTCGCCCACACCACGGGCAAGATCGTGGGGGTCAGCTCCCGGGCCGGCGGGGTGGGCAAGACCGCGATCGCGGCGGCCCTGGGCATCGTCTACGGCGAGGCCGTCCAGGGCAGCGGGTGGTCGGCGGCGGTGGTGGACCAGAACATCGGCAACCCCGACCAATGGGGCCGGCTCACGCTCACGGCCGAGGTGCCGACCGTGTTCGAGGTCATGGCCGACATCGAGGCCGGCCGGGAGTGGTCGGTGCCGGCCTGGAACCGGACCCCGGCCCTGGCCGTCTACCCGGAACGGCGCGACCTCGGCGACGCCTACGCCCCGGGCCAGATCGAGCGCTTCGCCGCCCAACTCCGTCAGCTCCACGTGCTCTCGGTGATCGACCTGCCCAACCGGCTTCCGGCCTTCACCTCGGCCGAGGCGGCGGTGTGCGCCGGCTGGCTGGCGGTCTGCGACCTGTTGCTGATCCCGACCACCGACGACCCCACCCGCCTCCAGGGCGTGCTCGACTACCTGGACGCGCCCATGGTGAGGGGTGACGCGGCCGGCGGCGGCCTCGGCGTGGTGGTCCCCTACATCCGCTCGCGGCTGCGGGAGGTGCGCGAGGACGCTGGGGTGCGGGCGCTCCTGGACCGGATCCGAGCCCGCGTGGTGGCCGTGGTCGAGATCCCCAGCAACGAGCGGGCCACGCTGGCCATCGTCCAGGGCAAGCCCATCACCGAGGTCGACGCCGGCCTCAGGAACGCCTACCTGGAGCTGGCGCTGACCGTGGCCCGTGCCCTGAGCCAGCGCTGAGCCTGGCTCCGGCCCTATTCCGGCGTCAGCCTGATCCGCCCCCGAGCATCGGGGCCGAGCAGGTCGAGCAGCGGGCTCGAGCTCCCGGGCGGGGGGACGAGGAAGGTGGCGCCCCCCTCGGCCACCAGCTCGCCCCCCAGCTCGGCGAGCAGGAAGGCGAGGGTGCGCGGGTCGGGGCAGGCGAGCAGCGGTCCCGGGTCGGGCGGGGGCACGCCGAGCGCCGCGCAGGCCCGGGGCAGCTCCCGGGCGAAGGCCTCGGGGGCGAAGGCGCTGGGCTGGCCGCCGAGCGATCGGTCGAGGACGGCGATCAGGCCGTGGACCCTAGTGGCGTGGGGCTCCGGCGCGCTCCACAGCGCCCGCTCGTGGTCGAGCCCCCGGAGCGTGTCCCGGGCCCGCTCCGGACCCATCGCGGGGAGCAGCGCCACCCAGGTGCCCGCGCCGGCCCGCCGGGCCGAGAGGATGCCTTCCCGCACGATCGCGCCGGGCTGGCGCGCGGCGGCGCCGAGCACGGTGGTCAGGTCGGCGAGGACGGTGCCGACCACGTCCGGGTCGAGGCCCCGCAGGCCCTGTTCCCAGGTCTGGGTGGAGCGCACCAGCCGCCGCCCGTCGTAGAGCGCGAGGGGCAGGGTGAGCCGCCGGTTGCCCAGGCTGAGGCAGGGACCCGCCCAGCCCGGTGCGGTCGGTCCCGGTGGGAGCGCGGTCGCGCCCAGGTGGTCGGCCACCATCCGGACGTAGCCCAGGCCCCAGCGCCGCCGGAGGGCGGGATGGCTCTGGCCGGCGGGGACCGCCGGCTGCGGCCCCGGGGTCGGCCACTCCACGTAGAAGGTCGGTCCCGGCCCCGCCCGGAGCCGCAGCCTGGTCCCGCCGCCGTGGGCGACCGCGTTGGTCGCGAGTTGGAGGAGGGCGAGCGCGATCAGGTCGCGTCCCGGCACCGGTCGGTGGGGGGCCGGCATCGTCTCCACCTGCACCTCGGGGACCCGGGCCTGAATCACCGTGCGCGCTCGGGCCAGCACCTCGGCCGCGGTGCCGGCCTGGTCCCCGACCGGCCTGCCCGCGACCAGCGAGAGGCCGCTGCCGAGCACCTCGGCGCACAGCGCTCGCCGGTCATCGAGGGCCGAGACGGCTGCCCGGATCTCCGCCAGCAGCCGCCCCATCACCTCCTCCTGCGCTGGCCACCGCCGCCCGCCCGGGCCCACCAGCAGCCGCGCCTCGCCGGCGTGGTAGGAGATCGTGCCCGCGGTCGGGCCCTGCCATTCCGGGGTGGCGGCGAGCGTCGCCCCCTCCCGGTCCACCAGCGCCGCCGCCAGCGGCAGCTGGGCAACCTCGGCCGGATCCAGCCTCATCCCAGGCCGATGTTGCGCCAGGGCGGCGCCGGCGATGCCCTTCCGGGGCGGATTGTCCGCACGGTGTCCACGGCCTTCAGCGAGGGCGGGGACCGGCCTCGGCTTCGGCCAGGGCCGCCAGCGCCCGGTCGGCGGCCCTGGCCATGGTGGCCCGGCTGAGGAGGCGGGGGCGCCGCTGGCGCAGCGACTCGGCGGCCAGACGCAGGCGCTGGAGATCGGACCCGGCTGCCCTCAGCGCGGGTTCCACCCGAACCGAGTGGGGGCCGAGCACCTCGCGGACGGCGTCCAGCACCTGTTCCAGAGGGGTGGGACCGGGCACCTCGACCGGCGACGGGGGCACCTCGACCGCCGGCGGCGCGAGCGGCCGGGGTGGCGCGGCCGGGGGCGGGGTCCCCTGCCGGTCCGCCGCACCGTCCTCGGGTCGCCCGGCCTCCCGGGGTCCGCCCGGCGCCGCCTCCAGATCGACCGCTGCTGGCGCCGGGCCCAGCCGGGCCCAGAGCCGGGCCTCGGGCTCGGCGAAGATCGGCGCCACCTGCTCGAACCCACCCACCACGCCTCCCGGCCGGTAGGCCAGGAGCACCCGTCCGCCGCCCAGGAACACCAGACCGGTGGCGTCCCCACCGCGCACGATGACGCAGCCCTGCTGATCGGGACGGGCCAGGCCCCGGATGAAGACCTCAGGCACGACCAGCCGGGCCGGCACCCGAAGCTCGGTGGGCAGGAGGTAGCTGCCCAGCACCCGGGCCAGCTCGGGATCGACCTCGGTCACGGTGGCGCGCTGGATCGGCTCCCCGGCGATCTCGTCCAGGGCCTCGGGGCCGACCAGGCGGCGGTCGCCCCTCACCGCCAATCCGTGGATGGGCTCGTGGTCGAGGAAGACCACCATCGCCTCCGCCGTGGCGGCGCTCACGGTCAGGACGGCCGTCCTGAGCCCGGCCACCAGCCGGACCAGGCTGCGGGCCGTGGGCTCCACGACGCGGCCGCCGGGCAGCGGCGGGAAGAGGGGCAGGCCGTCGGGGTCGGCGCCGGGCGCAGGGCTCATGTGGCCAGGATTGTAGAGGCGGGTCCCGCCCCCGGCCTTCGAGGTCGGCCGGCTCCGGGAGACCGCCCGCGCCGGCGTCGCCGGCCCGGGCTCAGGTGCCGCTCGCCTCCCCGGCCCGCCGGACCGCCGCCCAGAGGGCCTCGACGATCGCCTCCAGGACCGCCTCGCCCATCTCGGCCGAGGCCCCGACGGGGTCGCCCAGGATGCCGTTGGACGAGATGGCCCGCATGCCCCGCTCCAGCAGGTCCTGGAGCGATGTCTCGCCGGTGAAGCCGGGCTCGGCCCACTCCATGTGCACCAGCTCCGGGTGCAGGTGGAGCAGCATCGAGGTCTCCAGCACCTCGGCGTGGGGACCGGTGGTGTCGGTGCGGCCGAAGCGCCGGATGGCCTCGAAGCCGGCGTGGAGCACGTGGACGTCCGAGACCACGACCGTGTCCCGGGGGCGGCGTTCGCGCTCCCAGGCCGCGAGCACGGGGAAGTTGCCGCCGTGGCTGGAGAAGACCACGAAGCGCTCGAACCCGTGCCGTCGCAGCGAATCGAGGTAGGCGTCCAGGAGGTCCATCAGCAACCGGTGGGAGATGGTGAGGCTGCCGGCGAAGGCCATGTGGTGCTCGGAGCAGCCCGGTCGGATCACCGGCGCCACCAGGGCGTCGCCCAGCCGCCGCGCCAGGCCCTCGGCGAAGGCGGCCCCCAGCAGGGCGTCGGTGGCCTCGGGCAGGTGGGGGCCGTGCTGCTCGCAGGAGGCGGCACAGACCACCGCCCGGCGCATCCCCCCGGCCAGCGCGGCCTCGATCTCGGTCCAGGTCAGGCGTTCGATGAACAGATCCACGGGGCGTAGGGTAGGGCTCGATGAGACCTCGGGAGGGACGGCCTCGGACCTGGCGACGGCGGCGGCCGCCGTCAACCCCGGTGCAGGAGCAGGAGGGTGACGGTCGCGGCCAGCGCCCAGAGGATCAGGCCGAGCGCGACTCCCAGAACGCAGCCCGTCGCTGCCCGCAGCCGTCCCTTCGACCCCATGTCTATGGAACGCACACCTTACGCCCTTTTCGTCTCGACGCGGACCGTGGCCGGGTCGGGGAGCGGTGACGCGGGACCGGTGAGCCGGCTCCCGGTGCCGTCCGCCGCCTTCGACCGGGGACGCGCCCTGGAGCGGCTCGCCTCCGAGCGCTTCGACCTGGTCGTGATCGGGGCCGGGATCGTGGGGGCACGGGTGGCCCTGGAGGCGGCTCGGGCCGGGGCCCGGGTGGCGCTGGTGGACGCCGGCGACCTGGGGACCGCCACCTCGAGCGCCTCCTCAAAGCTGATCCACGGTGGGCTGCGGTATCTGGCCCGGGGCGAGGTCGGCCTGGTCCGGGAGTGTCATCGGGAGCGTCGGGTACTGCTGGAGCGGGTGGCGCCCCACCTGGTGCGGCCGCTCACTCTGGTCCTGCCCGTCTACCGCGGCGGCCCCTACCGGGCCTGGAAGGTGCGGGCGGCGCTGATGGCCTACGCCGCCCTCTCCGGCTTCCACCACAGCCGGGCCGAGCTGGTCGGACCCGAACGGGCGATCCGGATGGTGCCCTCCCTGCGGACGGAGGGCCTGGTCGCCGCCGGCGTGTACGAGGACGCCCAGACCGACGACGCCCGGCTGGTGCTGGCCACGGCCCTGGCCGCCGCCCGTGCCGGCGCGGTGGTCGTCAACTACCTCCCGGTGACGGGGTTCGAGCTGGCCCGGGGGCGTGTGGTCGCCGTGAGGGCCGGCGAGCTGACCGTGCGCTGCGGCGCGGTGATCAACGCCACCGGCCCCTGGGTGGACCGGCTGCGACGGATGGCGGACCCGGCGGCGCCACCCCTGGCCCGCTTGAGCAAGGGCGTCCACCTGGTGGTGGACCTACCCTGCGGCTGGCAGGCGGCGCTCACGGTGCCGCTGCCCGACGGCCGGGTGGCCTTCGCCGTGCCCTGGGAGGGCGTGCTCCTGCTGGGCACCACCGACGAGGAGTACGGGGACGACCCGGGCCGGCTCCGGGTGGAGGCCCGTGACGCGGAGCAGGTGCTGAGGGAGGCGACCCTGGCGCTGCCGGCCGAGGTGGCCGACCCCGCGCGCGTCCGGTACGCGTTCGCGGGTCTGCGGGTGCTGCCCCGGGGAGGTGGTGACACCGTCGCCGCGCGGCGGGAGGAGCTGATCGAGGTCGGAGCCGGGGGCATGGTGTCGGTGGCGGGCGGAAAGCTGACCAACCACCGCCGGATCGCGGTGGCGGTGCTCCGCCACCTGCCGGGGTTCCGCCGACTCCGGCCCTCGGCGGACCCCCTGCCCGGGGCCGGGCCGCCCCCGAGGAGGCCGCCCGGGGTCGAGCCCCGGGTATGGGGGCACCTGCTCCGCCGCTACGGCACCGAGGCGCCCAGGGTGGCGGATCTGGGCCTGGAACCGGTCCATCCCGACGGTCCCGACGTCTGGGGCCAGGTCCACTACGCCCTGGAACGGGAGTGGGCCTACACGGTGGAGGACGTGGTCCGCCGCCGGACCACCCTGGCCCTGCGCGGCCTGGCCACGGCCGAGGTGAGGGAGCGGGTGGGAGCCGTCATCGCCCAGCACCGCCGGGTGCGCACCCTCGGAGACTGAGCCGGCCGCCGCCGGCCGGGTCCCCGGTCTCGGCCCGGGAACCGGTTACAGTAGCCGCAGGACCGTGTCCGAGGAGTTCGTCGCCAGGAGGGGTCGGCTGCCCGGAGACGTCCGGGTGGTGGTGACCCGTCGGCGCGTGCGGCTCCCCCGGCTGCTCGGCCCCGGCGCCCTGTTCTCGGCCTGCTACGGCAACGTGGGCTCGAGCATCTACTACGGCCTGGGGGTCACGGCCGGCTTCGCCCTCGGCCTGACCCCGCTGGCCATGATCCTGGCCGGCGGCATCTTCGTCACCACCGCCCTCGCCTACGCGGAAGGGACGGCCGCCATCCCCTACGCCGGGGGCAGCTCCAGCTTCGCCCGGCGGGCCTTCAACGAGAGCATCGGCTACCTGGTGGGATGGATCCAGCTCCTCAACTACACGGCGACGGTCGCCATCTCGGCCTACTTCGCCATCGGGTATCTGAGCACCTTCGGGGTCTACCTGGCGCCCCTGGGGGGCCTGACCCAGCCGGGATGGCACGCCCTGGCCGCGATCGTCCTCACCGGTTTGCTGATGCTCCTGAACGTGATCGGCATCCAGGAGTCCAGCCTGGTCAACCTGACCCTGGCCCTCCTGGACCTGATCACCCAGGTGCTCCTGGTCGTCCTCGGGCTCTGGCTGCTCCTCAACCTGCCGACGGTGATCGCCAACGTGCACCTGGGGGTGGCACCGACCTGGGGCCGGTTCCTGGCCGGTATCTCGATCGCGATGGTGACCTACACCGGCATCGAGACCATCTCGAACATGTCGGAGGAGGCGAGGAACCCGGGGCGTTCCGTGCCCCTGGCCACCTTCGCCGTGATCGCGGCCGTGCTCTTCGTCTCGGCCTTCCTGCCCACGGTGGCGATGAGCGTCTTCCCCGTCCATCCCGACGGGCACGGGGGCTTCACCACCGATCTGGCCACGACCTGGAAGGGGGACCCGGTGGCGGGCGTGGTGACCTTCTTCCGACCGGAGGCGCTGGCCTTCTGGATGGGGGTCTGGGTGTCCCTGCTCGCCTTCACCATCCTCGTCATCGCCACCAACGCCGGCCTGATCGGCATCTCCCGGCTGAGCTACTCGCTGGCGGCCAACGACCTCTTCCCGCGGATCTTCGCCCGGCTGCACCCGCGTTTCCAGACCCCGTACGTCTCCATCACCGTGTTCGGGCTGGCGGCCTGCCTGCTCATGGCCACCTCCCAGATCGACCTGATGGCGGCCACCTACTCCCTCGCCGCCACCTTCGCCTTCGCCGTCGCGCACCTGGCGGTGATACGGCTGCGGTTCGTCGAGCCCCATCTGCGGCGGCCCTTCCGGATGCCGATCAACGTCCCCCTGGGCCGGGGCAGCCTCCCGGTGCTGTCGGTGGTCGGGGCGCTGGCCATCGGCGCCGTCTTCGCCCAGCTCTTCTTCGAGAACATCGACAACTCCAGCCTGGTCTACGTGGCCTGGCTGGTCGCCGGCGTGCTCGCCTTCGTGGCCTACCGCTGGTACCGCCGGCGGCCGCTCTGGCACGCGCTGGCGGCGACGCCACCCGCGCCGCACGTGCAGCCGGCGGAGCTGCCCCGCGACCCCTACGCGGCGCGGGTGCGGGTGGGGCGCCGGCACCTCCGGGAGGCGGCGAAGCCGGCCTCCCCGCCGCCGGCGCGGAGGCTCCGCGACCGCGTCCTGGCCCAGATCGTGACCCTGCGCAACCCACGTCGGACCGCCTGGGTGCCGGCCCTGGCCGCCTGCCTGGGCGTGGCCGCGCTGGCGGTCTGGTTCGACCTCTCGCCCTACGATCCCTTCGGTCCTCGGCTGGGCTGGTCCCCTGGCCCGATCCTGATCTCGATCCTGGCCGCCATCCTCGCCCTGCGCGGTCGCCGGATCTGAGCCGGGGGCGCGCCGGGACGGAAGGCCGAGGCGGGATCAGCCCAGGCTGTAGATGCCGGGCAGCTCCCGATACAGACCGGCGTAGTCGAGCCCGTAGCCGATCACGAAACGATCGGGGATGACGAAACCGGTGAAGTCGATCTCGACCGAGATCTCGCGCCGCGCGGGCCGGTCGAGGAGCGCCGCCAGCCGCAGCGAGGCCGGTTTGTGCCGCCGCAGCTCGCGCAGGATGACCGACACCGTGCGGCCCGAGTCCACGATGTCCTCGACCAGCAGGATGTCCCGCCCGGTCAAGGGGCCCTCGACCAGGTGGGAGAACTTGACCTTGCCCGAGCTGGAGGTGCCGCCGCCGTAGCTGGCCGCCCGGACGAACTCGAGCTCGGCGGGGATGCTGAGGCTGCGCAGGAGATCGGCGGCGAACACGGTCGCGCCCTTCAGCACCACCACCAGCACCAGGGGCTGGTCCAGATCAGCGTAGACCCTGGAGATCTCCTCGCCCATCTCCCGTACCCGCCTGGCGATACGGCGGGCCGAGATCATCGGCCTTCCACCGCGCACCGGTGCCGGCGGTTTCGCCAGGGCTCGCTGCATCGGCCCCACCAGTGTAGCCGGAGCATCGGAGCTCACGGCCGGGCCGCGGGCAGGGGCCCCACACTGGCCCGGCCGGGCCGCCCCCGCCCGCTCCCGCCGCCCCAGCGCCCGAGCCCTCCGTCGAAGCAGATGGCCCGGCCCTGAGCGTAGACCTCCGGCTCGGGGGCGCGGTGGGGGGTGTGGCCGTGCGCGACCCGATCTGCGCCGGTACGACGGAGCCAGCGCTCGAGCCGGAAGGGCTGCCGACGGAAGACGCCCCTCGGGGTCATCAGCTCCACCAGCCGCTCGACCTCTCCTGCCCGAAGCAGGCGGCCGACCTCCCGGTTCACGGCCGCCACCACGTCGCTGGCGGTGGGGGGCACGAGGAGCCCCAGCGAGTCGCTGTCGCAGTGCTGGACCAGGGTTCCGTCCTCGAGCAGGAGCAGCGCCGGCCGCTCCCGCAGCCAGTCCTGCAGGCCGGGGTCGCCCGCCAGCTCCTCCAGGTCGTGGGGCTGGCCGCCGGCGCCGAGCCAGGAGCGCAGCGCCGGGCCGCGCTCGCCCCGGTCGCGCAGCGCCCCCAGCAGCAGGACCTCGTGGTTGCCGAGCAGGACGGTGGCGTTGGGACGGTCGCGCGCGTAACGCAGCGCGCCCACCCCGAAGGGGCCACCGTCGACCAGGTCGCCCAGGAACACGGTCCGCCAGCGCTCGGCCGGATAGGGACGGAGCGCGGCGAAGAGCCGCTCCAGGTCGCCGTGCACGTCGCCCACGATCAGGACCGGGAGGGGCGGGGCCATGCCAGGTCGATGGTAGCCGCGGGGACGGGCTCAGAATGGGCACGAGAGGGGTGGCCGTGATCGTGGTGATCGGAGGTGGATGCTACGGCTGCTACCACACCCGGCAGCTGCTCAAGGCGATGCGGAGCGGGCGGCTCATGGGACGACGCCTGCTGGTCGTGGACCGCGACCCCGGCTGCGCCGCCGCCCGGGAGTTCGCCGGCGCCCCGGAGGTCTCGGTGATCACGGAGGAATGGGGGACCTTCCTTCGGACCTGGCTGGGCTCGGCGGAGGCGCGGTCCGACGCCGCCCACCTGGTGCCGGCGCCCTTCGCCCCTCACCTGCTCTGGGAATGGCTGGCCGAGGAGCTGGCCGCCCGGGCCGAGGAGCCACCGCGTGACTGGGACCTCCCCTTCGAGCGGCCGGGTGGCCCGGGACGGCTCTTCCTCTCGGCGGCGGCCTGGACCTGCCCCGCCACCTGCGTGGAGCCGGCGCACTGCCCGGCGCTGCACGCCCCTCGCGATTGGGATCTGGCCGACCTGATCGAGGAGCGGGCCGCCCGGCTGGGCTACCGGCCGGCGGTCTTCCGCTGCCTGCCCCTGGCCAGCGGGGTGGGCAGCGTGCGCGTGGCCGAGGTGCTGGCCGCCCGGGATCGGCTCCGCGGCTCCGACGCCCCGGTCCTGGTGGCGACCAGCTCTCGCTGTCACGCCGCGGTCGGCGCTCTGCGCCCCGAGCCGGCCCCCACGGCACCGAGGTAAACTGTCTCCCCGGCCAAAGGGGCGTAGCTCAGCCTGGTCAGAGCATCGGTCTCCAAAACCGAGGGTCGAGGGTTCGAATCCTTCCGCCCCTGCCAGGCAGCCATGGGCCGCTAGCTCAACCGGCAGAGCGCCGTGCTGATAACGCGGAGGTAGGTGGTTCGAGTCCACCGCGGCCCACCACCGGTCTTGAGTTCGCTCACGCCACCAGCTGTTAGGGAACGCCGTTTCCCGGCCCGATAACGAGGCCTGGATGTGATAGAGGCGTTATGTGGCTCGAGCGCTCAAGGTGGTCCCCGGCCGACCACCGATCCCAGCCTGGAACAGCCTCTGGTCCAGCTTCGAGCTGGAGCTCCTCGGAGAGCAGGGCGTCAGCCCTGCCACCCCGCGGGCCTACCGGGAGTCAGCTCGACAGTTCGTGGCCTACCTGGAGGCCCGAGACCGGCCCACCGAGCCCGCTCTGATCGAGCGTGACGACGTCCAGGGGTTCCTGGCCGCCCTCCGCGAGCGGGGAGCCAAGGACGCCACCATCCGGAGTTCGCTTCTCCAGCTTCCGGCGCTTCTTCCGGTGCGAGGAAGAGGAGGAGATCCAGCGCTCGCCCATGCACCGGATGCACCGGCCCAAGGTCGACGAGCCTCCGCTGCAGGTGCTGTCCGACGAGGAGATCGCAGCCCTCCTCCGGGCTTGCGAGGGCAAGACCTTCGAGGACCGGCGCGACATGGCCCTGATCCGGCTGATGATCGATTCGGGTCTCCGTCGCTTCGAGGCCGCCGGCGTCGCGGTCGAGATCTGGACCTCGAGGGGCGGCAGGTTCGGATCGTGGGGAAGGGGTAGCGAGCGGAGGTGGCCTACCTCGGGGCGAAGACGGCCCGCGACCTGGACCGCTACCTGCGAGTTCGGCCCCTGCACTGGATGGTGCGTGAGGGGCAGGACGTCCGCCAGCGTGGGCGCGGGGACGGCGAACTCGTCCATCCCCTGTGGTCGGCCCAGAAGGGGTTCCTCAGCCCGGACGGCGTCCACCACGTGGTGACCCGTCGTGCCCAACTCGCCGGCATCCAGCGACGGATATGGCCGCACCTGCTGCGACACTCCTTCGGAGACCGGATCAAGGCCGCGACCGGCTCTGACGAGATCGTCATGACGCTGGGCCGGTGGGGCGATGCCCAGGTCCATGCGAAGGTATGAAGCGTCGGCCGCCCAGCAGCGCGCCCGCGAGGCACACCGCCGGGCGTCGCCGGGCGATGGCTTTTGAGTGGCCAGGGCGAGGAGCAAGGGGGACGATGAGGACCTGGTGCCCTTCGGGGCCACCACCGTCCGGGACCTCGACCGCCACCTGCGCGCACGGTCGAGGCACCGACATGCCCAGCAGCCCCAGCCGTGGCTCGTGTCCGAGCGAGAGCTGGTCGCCACCAGGACCGGGGGGTCGGAGCCGCGGAGCCGATCCCGGGCGGCCAGCACCTCGGCCACGCGCACGCTGCCCACCCCGCCGGCCAGGGGCAGGCAGCGGAAGACCGCCGGCCGGTAGCCCAGCCGGGCGGCCCGCTCCTCGATCAGGAGAGCCCATCGCCGCCCTTCCCCGATCATGGACAGGCCGCTCGGGGAAGGCTGAGGCCGCAAGCCCGAGATGAACGGCGGTAGGCAGTCGGACAGCCCCGTAGTACCTGCGAAGCCGGCGAACGAGATCGCGCGAGCGGCGGCGGAGTCGGTGGAGGAAAGGGGGCTGGTCGAGGGGAACACGGCGAGTGCGGCGTGCTCCGGACACGGGGCCGGTACCCGCGTGCCCCGGGCGTTCGACCGTGTGCGTCAAGTCGCCGAGAGGGGCAAGAAGGTGCGGTTCACCGCGCTCCTCCACCACGTGGACGTCGAGGCCCTGAACGCGGCTTATTGGCGGCTGCGCCGCCAGGCCGCCCCGGGAGAAGGCGGCGTGAGGTGGGCGGACTACGGACAGGACCTGGAGGCGAACCTCCTGGACCTGCACGACCGAATCCATCGGGGAGCGTACCGGCCGAAGCCGTCGAGGCGGGTGTTCATACCGAAGACGGATGGCCGGCAGCGGCCGCTCGGGATAGCCACGACGGAGGACAAGATTGTTCAGAGTGCCGTCGTGGAGGTGCTGAACGCCATCTACGAGGCGGACTTCCTGGGCTTCAGCTACGGGTTCCGGCCGGGGCGCAAGCCCCACGATGCGCTGGACGCGCTGGTGACCGGGCTCCTGCGGAAGGAGGTGAACTGGGTGCTCGACGCGGACATCCGCGACTTCTTCACCAGCCTTGATCACGGCTGGCTGGAGAAGTTCTGCGAGCACCGCATCGGAGGCAGGCGGGTCCTGCGACTGATCCAGAAGTGGGTAGAGGCAGGAGCCGTCGAGGATGGGAGCTGGGCGGAGAGCGAGAGGAGGACACCGCAGGGGGCAACGGTCTCACCGCTGCTCGCCAACGTGTACCTGCACTACGTCTTCGACCAGTGGGTCGAGCGATGGAGGCGGCGGCAGGCACGCGGCGACATGATCGTCGTGCGCTACGCGGACGACTTCGTCGTGGGCTTCGAGCATCGTGCAGGCGCGGAGCGGTTCCTCGCCGAGCTGAGCGAGCGGTTCGCGAAATTCGGGCTGGAACTGAAGGTCGAGAAGACGCGGCTGATCGAGTTCGGGCGGTTCGCCGCCGTGAACCGGGCGGCGCCGGCCTGGGCAAGCGGAGACGTTCAGCTTCCTGGGCTTCACGCACATCAGCGGCAAGACCAGGACCGGGTGCTTCGCGGTCAAGCGAATCACGGTCGGCAAGCGGATGCGGGCGAAGTTGAGAGAGGTCAAGGCCGAACTCATGCGGTGGCTGCATCAACCCATCCCGAAGGTAGGACGGTGGTTGGGGAGCTGGTGCGTGGGCACATCGCCTACTACGCCGTGCCCGGCAACCTGGACGTGGTCAGGGCATTCTGCGAAGAGGTCAAACGCCTCTGGCTCCGGACGCTTCGACGCCGTAGCCAGCGCCACAAGACGACCTGGGAGCGGATGCAACGGCTGGCCGACCGGTGGCTACCGAAACTCCGAGTGCTGCACCCCTACCCGGAGCAGAGATTTGACGCTACCACCCGAGGCAGGAGCCCAGTGCGGTAGTCCCGCTCGCTGGGATCTGTGCGGGGGGTCACCCGCGAGGGTGGTCCCTACCACGACCAGCTTTTCCAGCGCTCCCAGGAGACGACCCCGCGGAGCAAGGGGCTTGGGGCCCCATGAGGCATGGGCGGGCTGGAAGCGGCGGGCCTGTGAGCGGCGATGGCCTCGGGCCTCCCTCGGTGCCCACAGAGGAACACGGCGGGTGGTCAGAACTCGCCAAGGCCGGCCAATGTGCCCCCGGCATCCATGGCTCGCCCCTACGACTCGGAGCGGCTGGTGGAGTCAGGAGCTCCTCCCCAACGCACCTGGTAGGGGCCCCTGCGGCCAGGGGCTCCCGGTGGTCACACCTCTGGCCACTCCCTGGGAGAGCAGAGGGAGCCGGCCGTTGCGTTGCGGCCATTCCTGTTCTCATTGCCGTAGGACTACGGTCGAGGCAGATAATCATCGTCCGCTTCACCTGAGATGAGGTCGGCTGAGATCGGTTCGTTGGTACGAATGTCGTGGACGCCTGAAGCCTGAGCCCGTGTGTTCCGCACGGCTCTTGTGGGGTTAGCATCGTTCGATGCGCCCGGTGCTCGGTCGATGCGAGCCGACTAGGGTGAGTGCAGATCGGGCGCGCGGGAGTGGGAGTCGACCCAACGAACACAGGTGGAAGACAGGAGGAAGCGGCGCCCGGACCAAGGGAGGTGTGCGTTGATGTATCTCGCACTGGTTCCAGCTCCGGGGTGGCTCGATTCCGGGCACACCGCCTGGCAGCTCACGGCCGCCACCTTCGTGGGGCTCCAGAGCGTGCCCGGGCTGGCCATCCTGTATGCGGGTCTGATGAAGCGGAAATGGGCGGTCAACTCGTCGTTGATGGTCCTCTACGCCTTCGCCATGACCCTCATCGTTTGGACGCTCTGGGCCTACAGCATGAGCTTCGGCAAGCCGGTGCCGGTCGGGCCAGGCTTCCTGGGCATCCCCTGGCCGATACTCTTCTCTGGCGCTGAGCAAGGACGGGCACAGATCCCGCTGTTGTCCGGGCTGATCCCCGACCTGCGGTTCCCCGGCTCCGCCCTGGTGTACTTCCAGTTCGTCTTCGCCGCCATCACCGTGATCATCCTGGGCGGGGCGCTGTTGGGTCGGATGAGCTTCAAGGCCTGGATGCTCTTCGTCCCCCTGTGGATCACCTTCGTCTACTCGGTAGGGGCCTTCTTGCTCTGGGGAGGAGGCTGGCTGGCCCAGATGGGCGCCGTCGATTACAGCGGTGGCTACGTGATCCACGTCGCGGCCGGCGTCTCGGGCGTGGTCGCGGCCGCGGTGGTCGGCCCTCGGATCGCCCGCGACCGTGAGGACGCAACCCCGAGCAACCTCACCATGGCCATCGCCGGCGGTGGGCTGCTCTGGCTGGGCTGGAACGGCTTCAACGGCGGCGATCCCTACTTCGCCAGCGCCGACGCCGCCTCGGCGGTCCTCAACACCAACGTGGCCGCGGGCGCGGCGCTTCTCGCCTGGATGTTCCTGGACGTCTTCGACCACGGGCGAGCCAGCGTGAGCGGCATGATCAACGGCATGATCGCGGGGCTGGTGGCCATCACCCCCGCGGCCGGCTACGTCGACGGGTTTGGAGCGCTTGCCATCGGGGCCTGCGCCGGTGTCGTGCCCTGGCTCACCATGAACAAGCTGAGGTTGCCTGGCTTCCTGGGCCGGATCGACGACACCTTGGGGGTCATGCACACCCACTTCGTGGCCGGCGCCTTGGGAGGGCTCATGACCGGATTACTGGCGACCCCGAACATCGTCATCTACCCCGGCACCGGCAAGACGACCGCGGTGACCGTTACTGGGCTCCTCTATGGCAATCCCCATCAGTTGGTGGTGCAGGCCTTGGCCCTGGGGGTGATCGTCCTCTACGACATCGTGGCCACCTTCGTCGTGATCTCGGTCGTGGGCCTCCTGGTGCCGCTGCGCATGACCGAGTCCGAGCTGGAGGCCGGTGACGTCGCCGTGCACGGTGAGGTCTCACTCGACCTCGTCCCGGCCACCTCTGACGGCTAACCTCGTCCCGGTCGATCTTGGGCCAAGATCTCTCCTCCTCTCTCTTTCTCCCCTTCCGTGCGGGCCTGCCTCCTTGGAGGCGGGCCCTTGGCCGGTGCCCGCTTTGTCTACCTGAGCGGGAGGCCCAGTGGTTCGTAAATGGTGAGTGGAAAGGGCGGGAAGGAGCACAACGTCATGGCCACGACGCAGCAGACGGGTTCGGTGTCCGGAAGCGCGCCGGCGCCGGACCCGGAGGTCGCGGAGCGGGCGCGGACCCGGACGTTCAGTCCGCGCTACAAGCTGGAGATCCTGAATCGGTACGAGTCCCTGAACAAGGCGGGCAAGGGTGCGCTACTGCGGCGCGAGGGCCGGTACCGCTCGCTGATCAGCGGATGGCGGAAGCGGCGCGACCAGGGGGCACTGGAGGCGCTGTCGCCGCCGCGGGGGCGCCCGCCCGCCGATCCACAGGAGCGGGAGGTCGAGCGGCTGCGGCGGGAGCATCAGCACCTGCACACCGAGCTGGAGAAGGCGCGCAAGGTGATGCGTGTCCAGGGGGAACTCTCCGCGCTCTTGGAGGAGCTCGCGTCCGAGAGCGCGGAGGCGACCAGCGGGCCGACCCGGTGATCGAGGGGGCGATCGCGGAGCTGGCGCCGGTGGTGGGGACCACGGCGGCCTGCACGGTGGTGGGCGGGGCGCGTGCCACGCACGACCGCCGGCACCGCAAGAGCCCGCTCCAGCCGCGTCCGGGGCCCCGGCCACCTCGACCGCAGCCGCGAGGGCTGAGCGAGGAGAAGCGGCAGGCGTGCTCGAGGCGCTGCATGGCGAGCGCTTCGTGGACGTGGCGCCGCCGGAGGGCCACGCTCCTGGACGAGGGGGTGTATGTGGCCTCGGTGTCCACGAGGTACCGCATCCTGCGCTCGGTGGGCGAGGTGCGGGAGCGGTGGCGGCAGGCCCTTCATCCGCCCTACGTCAAACCCGAGCTGGTGGCCGAGGGCCCGAACCGGGTCTGGAGCTGGGACATCACCAAGTTGCTGGGACCCCAGAAGTGGATCTACTCCTACCTGTACCTCGTGCTCGACATCTTCAGCCGCTACGTGGTGGGCTGGACGCTGGCCACCAGGGAGGCCGCCGAGCTCGCTGAACGGCTGCTGGCCGACAGCATCCGTAAGCAGGGCGTGGAGCCAGACCAGCTCACCATCCACGCCGACCGCGGCTCCTCGATGAGCTCCAAGCCGGTGGCGTTGCTGCTGGCCGACCTGGGCGTGACCAAGAGCCACTCCCGGCCCCACTGCTCGAACGACAATCCGACTCGGAGGCCCGGTTCAAGACGCTCGAGTACCGGCCCGAGTTCCCGGAACGGTTCGGATCGCCGCAGGACGCGAGGGCCTTCAGCAAACGCTGCTTTGGCTGGTACCACGACCAGCACCGTCACCCCGGCATCGGCGACCACACGCCCGCCGACGTCCACGACAGCCGTGCTGCCCGGGTCCGCGAGGCGTGGGCCGTGGTCCTGGCCGGCGTCCACGCCGCCCACCCCGAGCGCTTCGTGCGCAAGCCGCCGACGCCGCCCCGGCTGCCCGGCCCAGCCTGGATCAACCAGCCGGCACCTACCGAGACCGTCCAGCCGTGAACACGGACGCATTCGGGTTCTCCCACCCGCCGCCCCCGCCCGTTGCTAACGGTGTCGGCAAGGAGGCCGAGCCTCGCCGCTGCCTGGTCTGCCCGCGGCCCGCACGAGGCCGCTCGGCGTACTGCTCAGACGCCCACCGTGTGCAGGCCCACCGGCTCCGGCACCGCCAAGGGCTCGACTTCCAGGCGGACGCTCTCCAAGCCCAGCTCCGCCGGCGACGCCAGCTCGCCGCCCACAGCGGGTACGAGTGCGAAGCGTGCGGCGAGCGCTACCTCGGACAACAGCGGTGCCCCGAAGTGCCACCGCTTCTGCCGCGCCGTCGGCCTGGGTGGATGCGGTCCGGGCTGCGACCAGCTCATGCTCATCGCCGACCTGCTCGGCGACCTCCAGGAGTTCGGGGCGTAACCATGACCCGACTCCGTCACGCGCCGCTGACTGGCTCGCTCACCCCTCCCCTCGACCCACCCTCCGGAGCCTCGACACGGCTCGTCGATTTCTAATAACTACTGTCTCGATAGGGTTGACCAGTTCCGGTTATACCGAGTAACGCTCATGATAACGTTCAAGAATTCCCTTCACTGCATCTGTGACCGCCAGGTTTTCCTTCGGCAAAGCCCATACATATTCGCTGTACTCCACCAGCGAGATCGGCTCCGGTGAGGTCACGTACACGACGAAGTTGAATTGACGAGTCTTCAGTCCATCTCGAACCTCGTAATCAAAGTGCCAGAGATAGGTCTCGATGCGGATGACATCGAGCCCCGTCTCCTCTCGCACCTCGCGGATCAGCGCCACGTCCAGTGATTCACCCGACTCCACGGTGCCGCTGGGCAGCTCCAGGAGGCCGCCCATGAAGTCATCTACGGATCGGCGTAAGAGCCATACACCGCCGCCATGTCGTACTACCGCGCCGATGACGAAGCGCTGCACGTCGTCACGTCTGGCATCGGTTACGAGCCGCTTCAGGAACGCCTCATCAACCATCGGTTGGATCATAGTAGCTCAAGGTGGTGGTCAACCACCTTGCGGAATGCTCGGATGTACTGTTCAGCCAAGTGCACATCCTCATCCCTATGCCAAACCGACAACTTGATCGTCTTACGATGGAAGGCCTCAGCCTTCGGGAAGTCGCCCGGATTCTACGACAAACGGCCTGCGTATGTCGGATGTGGCGGAGCCGGGCCTTGGAACAACGGCAACGTATTCAACGGACAGGTCAATGCCGGACGGTCGACCGCATGACAGCCCTCAGCCTTTACTGCCCCATAGAAGCGCTCTACCGGCCGGTCACTCAATGACTCACGACGATACTGCAGAATAAAGCCATACCCCGAAGGATTTGTGGCAGCCGCAACCTTCGGTGCAGCGATGCCAGGCAGATCGGTAAGCCGCTCCCGCATCATGGCCGCGATCCGCTCCCGCCTGGCGAGGTATTCGTCGAGATGGCCAAGCTGATCGAAGGCGACAGCAGCTGCCAGCGGATGGATACAAAGCTTGAGGCCTATCTCCCGTAACCGTCACGCTCTCGTGGCGGCGGCCGCTGCGCGCGGCGTCACCGGGCCGCGGGTATTCGGCGGGGTGGCCCGCGGGACCAACCGTCCGGGCCGCGATGTCGATCTGCTCGCTGACCTGCCGCCTGGCACACCGTTACTTCGACACGAGTCACGCCATCGTGCAAGCCACGATCGACAACGATCTGGCGGAGCTGGGAAGGATCGTCAGGCTCATGATGTCAGCGGTCGTCGACGAGGGGGTCATCGGAACCACGGATAGCAGCTGACCCGTGCCGCTGAGCGATGGCAGGACGGAGGTCACGAGCCTCGACGGATCGGTGCGCAGGCACGAGGACCGGCTCGGGGTGGTGATCTGGCAGGGGGCCGGAGAGGCTCGTCAGCTCGGGAACGTGACCTCCACGCTCGACGAGCGCTGCTGGTCGAGCTGAAGCAGCCCGGCCCCGCCGGGTGAGCGAGCATCGCCGGCGATGACCGGCGTTTCGCTCATCCCGTTCGGGGCCGGGTCGGTTGCGGCTTCGCCCTCACCAGCACCTGAGCGCTCGGTCGCTCCAGGCCCTGCTCGGACGACGGAGGAGCGAGCCCGTGTGAACGTCCGGCCACGGGGAGCCGAAGCCGGCAGCATGATCCCGGATGGCGACGCAGCACGCCGTCCACCGATTCCGGCTGGTGCCGGGTTGCGCTCGTGGTGCCGGGCCGCCCGAGGCCGACGGCGAGCAGAGGCCAACGCCCGGATGCACGGGTCACCATCACCGGCGGACCGCTCCGCCCTCGGCCCACATCAACGGGTCGCCAGGTCCAGACGGTCGTCGAACCGCCAGTTCTCCTCGGCCTCCCAGACCGCGTGGAGCAGCTCCTCGTGGGCGTCCTGGGCGCTGGGACCGCACTGGGCCTCCACCAGCCTCCGGCCGGGCTCCGGTGCACCGGGGACCGCGGTGGTTGGTCGGGCGGAGCACTGGGCTTCTCGGGTGGTCCGGTGCACGTAGCGAGGCTGGGGCCGTGCACGCACGCACTCGACCTCCAGCCCGCAGTGGACGCAGTACCCTGGCCTGCCTCGACCGCCCGCCGCCTGCTCCCACCCGGATCTCCGGGCTCCGGTCACCTCGCCACCTCGAGGGTCGGCCGGAAGGGGACCCTGGAGCACCTCGGGGAGCGCCGACCCAATCCTTCGAGGGTCACGGGTGCGCTCGCGAGCGTCAGTCGCTGGCTGACGATGCGGTCGGGCTCGGGATGGCGGGCGCGGGCCGGGCGGCGCAGCTCCACGTTGGGCCGCTCGAGCATCGCCCCTCCCATGGTGGCCGTGATCGTCCGGCTCCAGGGCAACCGCGGGGGCCGCTCGTGCCAGCCGCCTCCGACGTGGGGGTCGTGGGCGCCGGGGTCGACCGGCGGGGAGGTGCCGGCCAGGCTCACGCTTCCGCTGGCGTTGGCCGGCCGGGGCAGGTGCTCGATGACCGGTGCCACCCGGTCCCGCTCTGGCCCGGCCTCGGCGAGGGCCTGGGGGCCCATCACGTCGATGTCCACCATCCCCCCGAGCGTCCTCTCCTCGCCCGGGCGCAGGCGCCCGGCGATGGTCGGGTTCACCTCGCGCATCTCCTTCGATGTGGCCAACGGGTGAGCCCTCGATGAGATCGATGGGGATCGCCCCGGCCCCATGCGCTCTGCCCGGTCGGTCGGGGTGGTCCCAGTGCGGCCCTCGACAGCCCTAGTGAGCGAGCGGGAGGTCGTCAACGGCCGGACGGCCCCGGTCCCGTGGACCGCGACCGACTCCCGGGGCTCGGCGACGGTGCCGCCCTCGTGCCCATGGTCGCTGCCAGGCGGCGCCGACGAAGTCCATCGGCGGCTCGATCCCGGGATCGTCGGCGCCCTCAGCTGAAACCCTTCCCTGGCCCTCGTACGGGCCCGCGATCGCCGGGGTGCCTCATCGAGCGATCATCCAATTATCGTCGATGTCGATCGACGGAGGCCGTCGGCGCTCGGAGCGGCGCGGGCTTCGCCTGCCGGCCGATGATCGCTCCCAGCGGGAGCAGCGACCGATGGGCCGGTACCTACGGCGGGCCGGCCGGCCGCGGCCCCGCTCAGGGCCGTCTTCCGAGGTCGTTGCCCGAAAAGGCACATTCCATATCATCTTTAATGATATTTAAGCTGCCACTATATCATGCGGACGGTCGGGTGCACGGGAAAGGTGCGCCCTCAACCCCGGTGAACGGGTGGAGCCAGGCACGGCACTCGCGTAGGCGGGTTCGAGTCGACCTCCGGGCCCGGACGCCCGAGAAGCACCGGCCCGGACGTCGACCGGCCGTCTCGACGCCGCCCGAGGCGGTCCCGGACGACGAAACGGTGATCGCACCGCCGGCGGCCGGTGGTGCCCTGCGCCGGGTCGCGTCCGAGCTGCTCCAGGTCGAGGTGGCCCGAGCCCGAGGCGTCGATCGGGCCGGCCGGGATCGCTCCCGGCTCGGCGGGCACGACGGTGAGGTGATCCCGAGCTCAGGAGCGGCGGCCACGCGGCGGCCCTGCCCGCCTGCGCCAGCGAGTCCTCGCCGATGAGGAGATCGCCCACGGGTGGCCGCACTCGACCCCCGAGCGGTCCTCCCAGGACTATCCCGGGTTTCGAGTCCGGATCGGCCGCACCCCGGGCGGTCGTCGGGTCGAGGTCGTGGCTCGGCCCTGGCAGGACGCGTTCGAGGTTAAGACGGTCTGGTCACCGGTGGGGAAGATCGGGGCGACGGAAGGTACGGAGGCTGGCGGCGGCCCGGTTCGAGACCGGGCGGCGAAAGGTGCAGCGCAGCTGAGCCGGCCAGGTCGCCGGCGTCGTCGGGATCCTGGCGTCGTCGGGGTCGGGAGGCGATGGCGGTTGGCCTTGCCGGTGCAGCGCCCGGCGAGACGGAGCTGGTCTGGGTGGGCCCCGTTCCCATGCCCGATAACGTGCCGGCATACCGCCCAGGCGACCGTGCTTCCCGGAACGGCCGCGCCGCGCCCGGCGCTCGCTACGGCGGAGGTCGGTAGCTCGATTCCACCGTGGCCCACCACCGGGACGGGGGTCGAACCGGCCCGTCTCCGCTCGCAGCATCCCCCTGGCGGAGCGCACGCTGTCCGGTCGTGCCGAGCTCACGTGGCCGGTGGCTGATGCGTCCCGGATGACGGTCGGCTCCTCAGCGCTTGGGGGCCAGGCGCGTTTGGAGAGCGGGCGCGGTTCGGCGGTTGGGGCCGCGCCTGCCCAGGGCCGAGCGTGGCCGGCTGGCCGGGAAGCGGTGAGCCCTGACGGGCCGGAAAAGGCCTGGCCGTTCGGAATCAGACGAGGGGATTGACCCAGCGGAGCCCGCGGAAGCGGCCAAAATCCGCATCGTTGGAGCACAGGTCGGCATCGTGCTCCATGGCGAAGGCGGCCAGCTGGGCGTCGGTCGTGAGGTTGCCGGCCGTGCCCACCTCATGGAGGAGCTTGAATGCGATCTCGAGGTGACGAGGGCCGGGATGAAGGAGCTGGACGTTCGGCTGGGCGAGCCAGTCGGTCACCTGCTCGGTGGCCTCCTCGATCGGCATCGGGGATACCAGCACCCGAGGATTGGTGACGATACGCAGGAAGCCGAACACGGCCAGCCCGGTCAGCCCGACCTCGGTTGGGCCGTTCAAGGTCGCCTCCCACCACTCTCGCGCCTGGCGGTGCTCGGGGAAGCCATCGATGACGGCATAGAGGAGCAGGTTCACATCGACGACGATCACGATCGATGGCGGCGCGTTCGCTCCAGGATCGCCTCGTCTTCGAGCTCGTCGGCGAGCTTGTTGAAGCCGGTGAGGTCGAATCCGGGACGCAGGGCTGAGTGGTGGACCTTCACGCGGTAGGGCTGGCGCCGCGGACGCGGTGGCGCGAGCCCACGCCGAAGCGCGTCGTTGACGACCTGCTTGATGGACCGTCTCTCACGATGGACGGCGTCTTCGAGCAGTCGAACCACGTCCGGATCGAGCGTCAAGGTGGTACGCATATGTGCCATCATAGCGCGCCAATTGATCACATCAAGATGCGTAGACTGGCCACCCGAGGCGACTCGGCGGTTCGACCCCATCGCCGTCTCGGCGGGGCCGGGACGACGTCGGATCGAGGCCCGGTTCGCGTACCCCTACCGGTCCCGGACCAGGTTCTCGGCCATCAGCGACCGCTCGACGCTGGCGGTGCGCCCATGTCCCCGCGTTTCCACAGCCACGACCTGCCGCCCCGGCGAGCCCGGGCGGGCCCCGGTCAAACCGGCTGCCGATCGCGCTCGCCTGCCGTGGAGCGAGATGGGCGGACGGCCCCGGCTCACCCCTGGAGGCGTCTGCCGGCTCGGCCAGCGTCCCCGCTTGGAGCTGGCGGTGGGGACGTCGTCGGCCGAGCAGGGGCTTCCGCCCGGCCAACGCCAACCATCCGGCCGCTTCCCCGACCGGGAGCGAGTCCCGGGACCCGGCGAGCTGCCCGCCCGGCGCGGGCTGGCCTCGAGCCGAGGCCTCGCCTTCGGCCTCTGGCTGATGGCGGGGCCAAGGGAGCACTGCGATCGGGCTGCGCACGGTCCGGCGGATGCTGACCGGTGACACCTCGCGCCCCCGCCCTCCCGGGGCTGGATCCGGCCTCGCCATCCTCTCGCTATCGGGAGATGCCGTAGCCGGCCCACACGCAAGCCAGGGGGGGTGCCCGCTCCGGGGCGCCAGCACCACGACCCGGGGTCGATGCCGGCCGGGCGTGTCCTCCGCCCGGCGGCCGGATCCCCCGCTACTCGTCCTCGGGAATGGCGGGGATCGCGCTGCGGACCCCTCGCCGGGGTCGGCGGACGGCTCGGACCTTGCCGCTCGATCCGCCGCCACAGAAGAAGCCGTCGCCGCCGTCGGACTCCAGTCCGGAGACGCTGGCCCCGGGCGGCATCACGAGCGTTTCCAGCACCGCCCCCGTTTTCGGATCGACGCGCCGCAGCTCGCTCCCCCCGTCTTCCCAGGTACCGTGCCAGAGCTGGCCGTCGATCCAGGTGACGCCGGTGACGAAGCGGTTGGACTCGATGGTGCGGAGGATCGCCCCGGTCTCGGGGTCGACCTGATGGATCCTCCGCTCCCGATACTGGCCGACCCAGAGCGTCCCCTCGGCCCAGGCGAGGCCGGAGGGTCGTCCGTTACCCGGCGCCGGGATGGTGGCGAGCACGCGGCCGGTCTCGGGATCGATCCGCTGGATGCGATCGCCGGCGAGCTGGAAGAGGTGCCTGCCGTCGAAGGTCGTGCCTGCGTCGGCGACCACCTCGATGGAGCGCAGCACCTTCCCGCTGGCGGGATCGAGGGCCAGCATCGCCGCTCCGGCACCGAACCAGACGCACCGGCCGTCGTAGGTGACTCCGTGCACGTGATCGACGCCTGGAAAGGGTCCGTACTCGCGGACGACCACGGCCATCTCGCCCGACGGAGGGCTCATGCCCCCACCCTAGCCAACCGGGCCGGGGAGCAACAGGATGGTGGTGAACCCCGGCACGGACGGGGCCGTCCATCGACGGGCCCGCCCGCGACCGGACCACTGCACCCTGCCCGCCCTCGCGAGCGATCCCAGCGCGCGCTGCACGCTGCGCTGGCTGGTTCCCAGGGCGAGGGCGAGGGCCGAGCTGGACCAGGGCTCACCATCCGCGAGCAACGCCAGCACCGCCGCGTGCTCCTCCTCGACCGGCCACGCCAGCACGGCGACCTCGCGGGCGCGACGCGGGGTCAGGGCGAACCCTGGCTTCGTCGCGCTGACCTGGACCAGCCCGGCGAGCGACCGCCGTAGGCGGCCGATCTCGACCCGCAGCCGTGCGCGATGCGATTCGTCGACGTACTTCGACCCGAACGCGCGCGCCACCAGCGCATCCCTGGGCACGTCTCCCGGCCAGGCTTCGGCCAGCGCGCGCGCCAGCGCGAACAGCACCGGGCGCCTGGCGAGCGAGATCGACCGGCCTCGGTCGCACACGATGTAGCGGCACGCGTCCACGACCATCGTGTCCGAAGCCAGCAACGCCTCCACCTCCTCGAGTCGCAGCCATCGCTCCCCGCCGCGCGCGATCAGGCGCGCGGCGGGCGAGCTCAGAACGCGGAGAGCGCTCTCCACCTCCGCGGTCAGCGCCGGGATACGGGCGGAGCGTGCCGCGCGCGCGGCTCGATCGAGCGCGGCCCGGGCGGTCCGGGTATGGAGCCGTCGGATCGCGATCCCTGCGACCAGCAGCTCGTGGGCGGCCCTCGCCGTAGGAGGGAAGACCGCCGGGTCGCACTCGGCCGCGGTTCGTTCGGCCTCGTCGACACGGCCGACGAGGAGGAGGCGACGTGCCTCGAGATGCCGTGCGTACCCGGCGTTGACCCGGTCACCGTGTGCCTCCAGCGTCGCCCGGGCCGCGCCGAGCGTCTTCGCCGGCCGGCTCAGGTCGCGAGCGGCGAGGGCGATCTCGGCCTCGGCGATGGCGCACCGGGCGCGGGCCACGACGTTACGGGCGCCGAAGGCGCGCCCGGCCCGCCGCAGGAGCGTCCTCGCGCGTACCAGCTCGCCGAGCTGTGCCATGGCGATGCCGCGGAGGGCGAGCGCCGGTGCGTCGTCGCGCAGGGCGACCTGGTTCAGCGCATCGAGGGGGTCGCCCATCGCGAGCGCGCGCGCCGCCGCGGCGATCCCTGGGTCCATCGGAATCCCGCCATTTTTGTCACTCTCACCCGGCCGAGGTCCGGCGCTAGCGTAGCCCGCATGATCGAACACCGGATCGGGACACGTGAGGAGTGGCTCGCCGCGCGGCTCGAGCTGCTGGAGGCGGAGAAGGAGCACACGCGGCGCGGCGACGAGCTGGCGCGGCGGCGGCAGGAGCTGCCCTGGGTCCGGGTGGACAAGGACTACCGGTTCGAGACCGACGAGGGGGGCGCCGGCCTGGCCGATCTCTTCCGGGGGCGGTCCCAGCTGCTCGTCTACCACTTCATGTTCGGCCCCGACTACACCGCAGCCTGCCCCTCCTGCTCGGCGATCGCGGACGGCTTCAACGGCTTCGTGGTGCACCTGGCCAATCACGACGTGATGCTCTGGGCGGTCTCGCGGGCGCCGTTGCAGAAGCTGCAGGCGTACAAGCGTCGGATGGGATGGACGTTTCCCTGGGCCTCGTCGTTCGACAGCGACTTCAACTACGACTACTGCGTGGGGCTGACCGAGGAGCAACAACGGGTAGGCGGCTTCGAGTACAACTACCGGCTCGAGGGGCCATGGAGCCCCGAGGGCGTGGGGGGTGGTGATCCGCACGCGGCCATGTGTGGCACCGACCTGGCGACGTACCTTCGCGAGCGGCCCGGCATGAGCGCGTTCGCGCTCGAGGACGGAGTCGTCTACCACACCTACTCCACCTACGGCCGCGGGCTGGACGGCCTGTGGGGCATGTACCAATGGCTGGACCGGGCACCCAAGGGCCGCAACGAGACAGGGCCCTGGTGGCGGCGCCACGACGAGTACGACGGCTGAGCGGAGCCGGGTGGTCGTGGTGCGCCCGCGGGGGTCGAGACCTCGGGGCGCTCGGGGAAGAGAGCCTCCCGGCACGCGTTCCTCGACCTCTCCGCCCGGCTCTTCGCCACCAGTGCGGCGGCAACCGCCGTCTGGTCCGCCCGATGCCGGCGACGAGGAGTGTGCCGATGCGCGGCGGCGGGACGATGTCCATGGCGTGGGGGCCGCAGCCCGGGTGGCGTGGCCGGCCACCGCGGCGGCCGCGGAGCGGAACACGGCGACCCGGATGACCGCGATCGCCGTGGGGCGTGGCTGGCCGAGCCCTGGCCGCTGGCCCTCACCTGCCGGGCGTGGGAGGCACGTCGGCGGCGCCGCCGGCGGGGACGCATGGGGAGAGGTGCAGCCGGTCGACCTCGGCCGAACCGACGCCCGTCGATCCGCTCCACCCCCGCCGGCTCGGGCCGGCGGCCCGGGCCGGCGGGCCGAACCGCCGGCGTTCCCGGTCGAGATCGCCGGGCTCGATCTGGGAGAATCTCATGGATGACCGGCGAGGCCGCCTCGGAATGGCGCCTCCGCGACCTGGCGCGGCTGCGGCGCGTCCGCGATCGGATCGATCGGGAGTACGCGCAGCCGCTGGACGTGGAGGCGCTCGCCCGGGGCGTGCACCTGTCGGCCGGGCACCTCAGCCGCCAGTTCCGGCTCGCCTACGGAGAGTCGCCCTACAGCTACCTGATGACCCGGCGCATCGAGCGGGCCATGGCGCTCCTGCGCCGTGGCGACCTCAGCGTCACCGAGGTCTGCTTCGCGGTCGGCTGCTCGTCGCTGGGCACCTTCAGCCGTCGCTTCACCGAGCTGGTCGGCATGCCGCCCAGCGTCTACCGGCGCCGCGCGGCGGGCGCGACGCTGGGGATGCCGCCCTGCGTGGCGAAGCAGGTGACCAGACCGATCAGGAATCGAGAAGCGCGGGCCCCGCAGCCGCGACGAGCCTGACCGCCATGGACATCACCATCCACGCCAGCTTCCTCCCCCACAACGACCCGGAGGCGTCGCTGGCCTTCTATCGCGACGCCCTCGGCTTCGAGGTCCGCAACCACGTGGAGTTCCGTGGGATGCACTGGATCACGGTCGGCCCCGCCGGCCAACCCGACACCTCCATCGTCCTGGCGCCGCCGGCCGCCGGCCCCGGGATCACCGACGACGAGCGCCGCACCATCGCCGAGATGATGGCCAAGGGCACCTACGCCATGATCCTCCTGGCCACCAGGGACCTGGACGGCACCTTCGCACGGCTGGAGGCCAGCGGCGCCGAGGTCGTCCA
>DASRBU010000419.1:0-3490 GCA_035653475.1 Candidatus Dormiibacterota bacterium
AACGCCATCATCGTCGAGGACCTCCGGCAGCTGGGGCTGAGCTACGACTGCTTCACCCGCACCACCACGCCCAACCACTACCGGGTGGTACAGGACGTCTTCCTCCGGCTGTACGAGAAGGGCTACGTCTTCACCCGTACCCAGCTGGGGGCGGTCTCGCCCAGCACCGGGCGGACCCTTCCCGACCGCTACATCGAGGGCACCTGCCCCATCTGCGGCTACCCCGAGGCCCGGGGCGACCAGTGCGACAACTGCGGCAACCAGCTCGATCCCGTGGACCTGATCGACCCTCGTTCCCGGATCGACGGGGAACGGCCCCAGTTCCGCGAGACCGAGCACTTCTTCTTCGACCTGCCCGCCTTCGCCGACCGCCTGCGGGAGTGGATCGAGCGGCAGGAGCACTGGCGTCCCAACGTCCGCAGCTACTCCCTCAACCTGCTGCCCGACCTGAAGCCCCGGGCCATCACGCGCGATCTCGACTGGGGTGTGCCGGTGCCGCTGCCGGGCTGGCGGGAGCGGCCCGACAAGCGCATCTACGTCTGGTTCGACGCCGTGATCGGCTACCTCTCGGCCTCCATCGAGTGGGCGCGGACCCGCGGCACGCCCGAGGCCTGGCGGGAGTGGTGGCAGGACCCCGGGGCCCGGGCCTACTACTTCATGGGCAAGGACAACATCACCTTCCACACCGTGCTCTGGCCGGCCATCCTGCTCGGGGTGGGGGATCTCAACCTGCCCTTCGACGTGGTCGCGAGCGAGTTCCTGACCATGGAGGGGGCCCGCTTCTCGGTCAGCCGGGGCCGGGTGATCGAGGTCCGCGACTTCCTCTCCCGGTACGACCCCGACTCCCTGCGCTACTACCTCACCATCGCCGGCCCCGAGACCACCGACACCGACTTCACCTGGGCCGAGTTCGTGCGCCGCAACAACGACGAGCTGGTGGGGACGTGGGGCAACCTCGTCCACCGCGTCCTGGTCCAGGCCCACCAGAACTTCGGCGCCGTGCCCGAGCCGGGAGAGCTGAACGCCCGCGACCGCCGGCTGCTGGCCGAGGTCGAGGCCGGGTTCTCCCAGGTGGGCGGGCTGCTGGAGCGGGCCCGGTTCAAGGCGGCGATCACGGAGGCGATGCGGCTGGCCTCCCAGGTCAACCAGTACCTGGCCGAGGAGCAGCCCTGGCACCGGGTCAAGGAGGACCGGACCCGGGCCGCCACTACCCTCTTCGTCGCCATCCGCTGCGTCGACGACCTGAAGACCATGCTCACCCCCTTCCTGCCCTTCTCCTGCCAACGCCTGCACGAGATGCTGGGCTACGACGACGTGATCGCCCCCCAGCCCCGGGTCCGGGAGGTGGAGGACGAGGGTGAGGTCCACCGGGTGCTGGGCGACGACTACGAGGCGACGCCTCGCTGGGGGCCGAGCCGCATCCCGGCCGGCCGTCCCCTGCCACGGCCCACGGCCCTGTACCGGAAGCTCGATCCCGGGGTCGTGGACCAGGAGCTGGACCGCATGCGCGCCCGGGCCTGATCCGGGCGGTGGAGATGAGGCTGGTCGACACCCACGCCCATCTGGAGGAGCTGCCCGACCTGGAGCGGGACCTGGCCGAGGCCCGTGCCGCCGGTGTCACCGACGTCATCGGCATGGGCGTGGACGGTCCCACCAGCCGCCAGGTGGTGGCCTGGGCGGCGTCCTTGCCCGGGGTGTGGGCCGCGGTCGGGCACCACCCGCTCAACCAGGAGGGGCCCGACCTGGAGTTGCTGCGCCGGCTGGCCTCCCATCCCCGGGTGGTGGCCATCGGCGAGGTCGGGCTCGACCACGAGGACGAGCACCGCGGGCCCCACCAGGCGCAGCTGGAGTGGTTCCACGCCTGTTGCCGCCTGGCCGTGGAGCTGGGGCTGCCGGTCTGCGTGCACGTCCGGGGCAGCGTGGGCGAGGTGTACGAGGCGCTGCGCGATCATCCCGGCATCACGGGCGTGATGCACTACTGGACGCTCGACTGGGCGTGGGCCCGCCGCTTCCTGGACCTGGGGATGTACCTGGGCTTCTCCGGGGTCCTGACCCGGGCCGGCCGCCACGAGCTGCGCGAGGTAGCGCGCCGGGTGCCCGCTCACCGGCTCCTGGTCGAGACCGACGCCCCCTGGGGTACCCCGCGGGGGAGGAAGGGGCCGATGCGCCCGGCCTGGGTGCTGGACACGGTGGCGGCGCTGGCCGAGATCCGGGGGATGGAGGTGGCCGAGCTGGCCGAGCTGGAGCGGGCCAACGCCTGCCGTCTGTTCCCGGGCCTGGGGGGGTGAGCCGGTGGGCGTGAGGCGGCGGCCCCCGCTGCAGGGCGAGCCCGGTGAGGGGGATGAGGGCGCGGCGGCCCCGCCTGGGCCAGCACTTCCTGGTCGATCCGGCCCTGCGCCGGCGGGTGGTGGAGGCAGCCGGGATCGAGCCCGAGGACGAGGTCCTGGAGATCGGGGCCGGCCCCGGGGTGCTGACCGGGGAGCTGGTCCGGCGGGCGCGCCGGGTGGTGGCGGTGGAGATCGACCCCCGGCTGGCGCGGCGGCTGCGGGCGGCGGTGCCCGAGGCCGAGGTGGTGAACGATGACGTGCTGCGGCTGGATCTGGCCCGCTGGTTCCCGGCCGGGGGCGAGGTGGTGGTGGGGAACATCCCCTATTACCTCACCGGGGCGCTGATCCGGCGCCTGCTCGACACCGCGCCGCGTCCCCGCCGTCTCAGTCTGGTGGTGCAGCGAGAGGTGGCCAGGCGCTGGTGCGGGCTCGACGGCTGGAGCCTGTCCACGCTGGTGGTGCAGGTCTTGGCCCGGCCCCGCATCGAGCTTGAGCTTCCTCCGGAGGCCTTCGCCCCGCCCCCAGGCGTAACCTCGGCCCTGGTGGTCATGGACGTACGACCCCGGCCGGCGGTGGAGGTGACCGACCTGGGGGCCTTCTTCGGGTTCGCGGAGCGGGTCTTCCGCTTCCGGCGCAAGCAGCTGCGCGCTGCCCTGGCCCGGGCCCTGGGCCTTCCCCCGGCCCGGGCCGAGGACCTCCTCCATCGAGCCGGGATCGACCCCGAGCGCCGCGCCGAGACCCTCGGCCCGGCGGAGTGGGAGCGGCTGTTCGGCCTGGCCGGGGAGCGGGGGCGGTGAGGTCCGGGCCGGGCTGGGATCGGTCCGGCGGCCCGGGTGTCCGTCGCCGCCCGGACACGGAGGGGCCGCCGGCCTCGGCCCCGGCGGCGGTGGAGGAGGGACGGGCCGGGTTCCGTCAGCTGCTCCGCCACCGCGACTTCCGGCTGATCTGGTACGCGCAGGTCGCCGCCCAGCTGGCCGACAAGTTCCTGATGTTCTCGCTCATCATCCTGGCCTACGGCCTCGCCGGGGGCAGCACACCGGTGGCGATCACGCTCCTGGCCTACACGGTGCCGGCGGTGGTGATCGCCCCCCTGGCCGGGGTGTTCGCCGACCGTCACGACCGCAAGCTGATCATGGTCGGCACCAACCTCGTCCGCGCCGGCC
>DASRBU010000420.1:0-9245 GCA_035653475.1 Candidatus Dormiibacterota bacterium
GAGGTGAGCTTCGCCTCCAGCTGCCGCCACAGCTCCGGCGCGCCGCCGTCGTAGCCCAGGGCCCAGATGCCGAGCCCGCGGAGGTGGTTCTGGACCACGAGGTCCGCTTTCAGTCCCAGCGAGCGCTCGTCGTCGAAGTAGAGCTCCTGCCAACCGGTGCCCGGGCCGCAGCCGTCGGCCGAGCCCTGCCAGGCCACCCAGGGCGTCTGGGAGCGGTCGTCCCAGGAGGGGCCGGACGGGATGCAGGCCAGGATGCGCGGTAGCTGGGCGTAGGTGACGGCCTTGGGCGGCCCGGTGGCCACGGCGTACCGATCGCCGCTGGCGGTCGGCCACTCGTAGCCGTAGAAGGGAAGGCCCAGGAGGAGCTTCGAGGCCGGCACCACCGACAGGTAGCTGCGGACCGCGTCCTGGTCGTTGTAGCGGAAGCCAGAGAGGGGGGCAGTCGGACCCGCTCGTCCGGGCAGGTTCTCGAAGGCCATGTCGTAGGCCATGACGAAGAACGCGTCCACGTAGGGCTCGAGCCCGGCGAGGTCGAAGAAGCCCTGGTCGGTGGTGGCCGAGCCCGAGTACGTGTCGACGCTGACCTCGGCCTGCGGCCAGCGTCCGTGCACCGCCGCCGAGAGGGTGGCCACGAACCTGGTGAAGCCCGGACGGAGGTCCGGGTAGCGTGAGCTGGCGCTGCCCTCGAAGTCGACGTTGACCCCGTCCAGATCGCGTCGGGCCAGCGCCTCCAGCACGTTCCGCACCGCTGCCGAGGTGGCGGCCGGGTCACCGACCAGGCGGTCGATGGTGCCGTCGTCGGACTGCTGGATCACCAGCACCACCCGCGCCCCACGTCGGTGGGCAGCCTGGATCACCGAGGTCAGCTGGGAACCGTTCCAGGCCTTCCAACCCGGCGTCGAGGTGTCGAAGCTGCCGTCGGCCCGCACCGTCAGCCCGAAGTAGGCGATGGTGTCGAGGAGGTCGTCGTCCCGGTCGCCGGCGGCCAGCTCCCAGTAGGGCAGGAAGCCCAGCACCTCCCGCCGGCCTCCGGGGCCGGGGCCGGAGGCGAGGGAGGGGGCGGAGGGCGCCGGACCGGCGGTCACGCCGCTTACGGCCGCCATGGCCCGCAGCGGCGCCGAGGCCAGGGCGACGAGCGCCACGACCGTGATCAGGGCCGTGAGCCCGAGCTGCCGATGAAGAGAGCAAGAGCGGTGCACGACGGGGTCGCTGGATCGTAGTGGAGGGTGGGCAAGGTAGGCCGGATCGTAGTGAAGGGTGGGCACCGCGGGCAAGATCGGAACTGGGACTCCATCCCGGGCGGGGCCGACGATGGATGGGGAGTCCGGCCGGACCCCATTCCGGTCGGGCACCCGGAACGGCGTCGCCGGACGCCGGCGCCCCGAGGACGCGGCGCCGGTTGCCCCACCGCCGGAGCACCGCCCGTGGGGTTCAGCCGGGACTCGAGGAGGCGTCCATGACTGACGAATACCTGCAGGTGACCACGACCACGGCAACGGAGGAAGAGGCGGGACGTCTGGCACGGAGTGTGGTCGAGGCGAGGCTGGCGGCCTGCGCCCAGGTCCTGGGTCCCATCACCAGCACCTTCTGGTGGCGCGGCGAGATCGACACCACCCCCGAATGGCTCTGCCTGATGAAGACGACCAGCGCCCGCTTCGAGGCGCTGGTCGCCCATCTCAAGGCCCACCACAGCTACGAGGTGCCGGAGATCACGGCCACCCCGATCAGCCGCGGTAGCAGCGACTACCTGGCCTGGATCAGCGACGAGACCGGCCCGGGCTCATGAGCCCGTGGTGCCCGCGGCCTGGAGCTGGCGGTCGAGGTCGCGCACGGCCTGCGCCCCGCTCCACGGCTCCAGCCGGCGCCGCAGCTCGCGCACCCGCTGGAGGCCCAGGCGGCTCTCGGTGCGGAGGCCGACCGCGAGCGCCTCACCCCCCAGCTCGCAGGCGGCCTCCGCCTCCCCCCGCCTGGCGTAGGCGATGGCCACGTCGGCGAGCACGATGGCCCGCTTCTTGAAGTCGGGACCGGCCAGCGCGGCCATCGCCTCCTCCCCGGCGGTGAGCGCGGCCTCGGCTTCGCCCAGTCGGGCGTAGGTGGCCACGGCCAAGCTCTCGAAGCGGCTCCGGTCGAGGAACTTGGTCCACGATCGCTCCTCCTGGGGACGGGCGCGCTCGAAGTCGGCGTAGGCGCGCTCGAGCGCGTCCAGCGCGGCCAGGGCGTCGCCCAGAGCGGCGAGCTCCTCCGCCTCCCGCCCGGCGAGCCAGGCTCGGGTGGCGGGATAGGCGGGTCCCGCCCGCCGTCGGGCCTCGTGGAGCAGTCGCTGGGCCTCGTCGGCGGCGCCCTCCAGGCTCCTGAGGTAGCTCAGATAGCCGAGCGCACAGGCCGCCAGCGGCTCGTCGCCCGCCTCTCCGGCGGCGTCGAGGGCGACCTCGTAGTAGGCGCGAGCACGGATGTGGTCACGGCGGTCGAAGGCCAGCCAGCCGGCGAGCACCGCGGTCTCGCCGGCCAGGGCGGCCAGTCGCTTGCGCACCGCTGGCGAGTGCGTGAACTCGAGGAGATGGGTCAGGAGCCGGAGCTGGCGGATCACCCCGTCGGCCAGCTGGCGGGCGGGAAGCCGTTGCTCCAGCAGGTGGAGGCCGACGATCCCGGACTCCAGCTCGTCCAGCGTCGTCTGGTCGAGCCCCGCCGGGCGCCGCAGGGCCCTGGCCAGCGCCGCCCACGGCTCGGGGCCGAGCTGGTCGAGCGCGGACGGGAGCAGAGCGGTGCCGAAAGCGATCGTGAGCTTGCGGATGAATTCGCGACGTTCCATCTCTTCCCTAGCTGTGGTGATGACGTCTCCCGGTTCCGGGTCACCGCCCGATCCCCGCGGCCGGCCCTGAGGCCGAGCGGTGGCGTCCGGGGCCCGTCCGTTCCCCTGCCCCGGGACCGCGCCGGGTCCCAGCCGGTCGACCAGCCCGAGCTGGTCGGCCGGCAGCTCGAAGAGGCGGCAGAGCAGGCGGACGTAACGCGGCCGCGGTCTCCTCACCCCACGCTCCCATCTGCTGACGGTGGTCGCGTCCACACCCGGCTCCTCCTCCCCCAGGTCCGACGCCACCCGGTGCAGGCCGGAGGCGACGTCGTCGAGCGACCAGCCTCGGAGCTCCCGATGAAACCGGAGCAGGGCGTTTCGCTGTCGTTGTCCAGGCATCGCGCGCTCTTCCCTTGTCGTTCGGCCGCCGGGCCCCGGCCGTGCCGCCCAGAGGGCCCCTCGCCCGATCGCAGCCATCGCGCGGGGACCCCCGGGGGCACGGCGCGGCTTCGGGGCCGGGATACCGGCCGTGGGAGCGAGCGTGGACCCACCCCTGGAGCGCCGTCAAAGGCCAGAGCTTGACGCACCCTGCGATCCTGGTCGACAGTGAGTTCAGCACCCGGCCCGGGCCGGCGGTCAGTACACGGCCAGGAGGGTCACCGAGCGGACGCCCACGGGAGTGCGGACGCGGACCGACTCTCCCGCCTGGCGGCCCATCAAGGCCGACCCCAGCGGGGACAGGGCCGAGATCCGCCGACGGGTGACGTCCGCCTCCGCGTGGTCGACGATGAGGAACTCCTCCTCGCCCTCGTGGTCGCGTACGCGGACGCGTGAGCCGACCGAGACCTCGTGGGCAGGCGCGGAAGCGGTACCGGAAGGCGAACCGACAGTGGGGGCTCCAACCGCTCCGGCGACGCTGAACCGACTGGACATGAGCACACCTCCAGACGGTGCAGCCAACCACGGCCGCTCCGCTCCCGACGAGAGCCAGCTCTGGGCCAGGGGTCGGCGTTGCCTGGCCCGAGGCCGGCCCGGTCCGTCGCCACCGCGCGCCAGGGCCGGGCGCCCGTTCCCCCGGGCCTCATCCCCGGCCCTCCGGCCAGCGCTCCCGGAGCGCCCGCTCGGCCTCCGCCCGCTCGTCCCAGGGGACGGGACCTTGGGCCAGGAGCAGGGTGCGCTCGTGGCCCTTGCCGGCCAGGAGCACGACGTCGCCAGGCTGGGCCAGCTCCACCGCCCGGCGGATGGCGGCGCGCCGGTCGAGCACGACCTCGTAGTCACGGCCCTGCCGGCGGCCCTCCGTCCCCGCCTCCACCCGGCGGGCCAGCTCGACGGGATCCTCGGAGAGCGGGTCATCCGTGGTGATCACGAAGAAGTCGGCCCAGCGCGCCGCGGCCCGCCCCATCCCGGCCGGGTCGTGGTCTGCCCGGGCCGTGGCGCCGAAGACCGCCAGCAGCCTCCCGCCGGCCAGCCGACCGCGCAGCTCGGCCAGGACCGTCTCCAGGCCCGCCGCCGAGTGGGCGAAGTCGACGTAGAGGTCGAAGGGCTGGCCCAGGCGCACCGGCTCCAGGCGACCGCGCAGCCCGGGAAAGCCGGTCAGCCCCGCCGCCACCTGCTCCACGTCCACCCCCAGGGCCAGCGTCGCGGCGGCGGCGCAGAGGGCGTTGAGGACGTTGAAGCGGCCCGCCACCCGCAGGCTCACCTCTGCCGATCCCCACGGCGTGCGCAGGCCGAAGCGCGTGCCTCCCGTCTCCGTGGCCCGGAGATCGACCGCCCGGACCTCGGCCTCCCCCAGACCGTAGGTGAGCCGGCGCTCGATCGGAGGACGGACCAGGTGGGGGTAGGAGGCGTCGTCCCGGTTCAGCACCGCCGTCTTGGCGACCCCCTTGCCCCAGCCCCGGGCGCAGAGCGCGATCAACCGCGCCTTGGCCTCCAGGTACGCCTCCCAGCTGCCGTGGTAGTCGAGGTGGTCCCGCCCCACGTTGGTGAAGGCGGCCACGTCGAACTCGCAGCCGTCGACCCGGCCCTGGTCGAGCGCGTGCGAGCTGCACTCGATCACGGCCGCCGCCGCGCCGGCGGCCTGCATCCGTGCCAGCCAGGACTGGACCTCGGGCGCGCCCATGGTGGTCAGGCCGGACTCGTTCTCCTCCCCGCTCGCGCCCACGCCGTGGGCGACCGTGCTCAGGTAGCCGGAGCGGAGCCCGGCGGACTCCAGGACGTGGGCGATCATGTGGGTGGTGGTGCTCTTGCCCACCGTGCCCGTGACCCCTACCACCAGCAGGCGGCGGGCGGGACGGCCGTGGAGGGCGGCGGCCAGCTCGCCGAGGTCGTGGCGGGCGTCCCGGAGCTGGATCCAGGGAGCCCCGGTGGGCAGGGGAACCGGACGCTCCAGGGCCACGGCCACGCCGCGCCCCGCCACCTCGGGGGCGAAGTCGTGGCCGTCGTGGCGCAGCCCGCGCACGGCCACGAAGAGGTCCCCCGGCCGCGCCCGTCGGGAGTCGTCCACCACCCGCCGAACCTCGTGGTCCCCACCCGCCCGTACCCGAGCGCCGGGGACGGCGGCGGCGAGTTCGGAGAGCCGCACGAGCAGTGAGCATAGCCCACCGCTGGCCTCCCGACCGGAGAGGATCGGGTGGGGTGCCCGGAGGCCCGCCCACCTATGCTGGGAGGCTGGGACCGTGTTCGGACGCGACCGGGTCAGGGTCATGGGCATCGTCAACGTCACCCCCGACTCCTTCAGCGGGGACGGGCTGATGGACCAGCGGGCGGCCATCGACCGGGGCCTGCGCATGGCCGAGGCGGGCGCGGAGATCGTGGACGTGGGGGGCGAGTCGACCCGCCCCGGCCACACCCCGGTGCCTCCGGACGAGGAGATCAGACGCGCCGTCCCGGTGGTCGAGGCCCTGGCCCGGGCCGGGCTGGTGGTCTCGATCGACACCAGCAAGCTCGAGGTGGCCCGGGCCGCGGCCGAGGCGGGCGCGGCGATCGTCAACGACGTCTGGGGCCTGCGACGCTCCCCGGGCATCGCCCGGCTCGCCGCCGAGCGCGGGCTGGGCCTGGTCTTGATGCACAACCAGGTCGGGAACCGGTACTCGCAGGACCTGGTGCAGGCGATCCTCGAGGGCCTCTCGACCTCGATCGCCGAGGCGCGGCGGGCCGGGGTCCCGCCGGATCGGATCGCGGTCGACCCGGGCATCGGCTTCGGCAAGGACGCCCACCAGAACCTGGTCGTGCTGCGCCGACTCGGTGAGCTGCGCCGGCTCGGCTACCCGCTGCTCGTCGGTGCCTCGCGCAAGGGCTTCCTGGGGCAGTTCGGCCAGGAGATGCCGATGCGGATCTGGGGCACGGCGGCGGTGGTGGCGATCTCGATCCTGCGCGGGGCCGACATCGTGCGCGTGCACGACGTCCGGGAGATGGTGGCGGTGGCCAGGGTGGCGGAGGCCCTGCGCCGGGAGGAGGGGCAGTGACCGTCGTCTACCTGGGCCTGGGCTCGAACCTCGGCGACCGCGCCCGCCACCTGGCTGAGGCCCGCCGCCTGCTGGCCGAGCGCGGCGTCGCCGTGCGGCGGGCCAGCCGCGTGCGCGAGACCGAGCCCTACGGGGTCACCGACCAGCCCAGGTTCCTCAACCAGGTGCTGGAGGTGGAGTGGGCGGGCAGCCCGCGGGAGCTGTTGACCACGGCCCAGGCCGTCGAGCGGGAGCTGGGGCGCACGCCCACCTTCCGCTGGGGGCCCAGGGTGATCGACGTGGACATCCTGCTCTTCGGCGACCGGACCGTGCGCGAGCCGGACCTGGTCATCCCCCATCCCGGGCTGGGGAGGCCCTTCGTGCTGGTGGGGTTGCGGGAGCTGAGGCCCGACCTGGCGGCCGGGCTCGGCCCCCCGGCCGGGGACGGTCCGGCCCCGGAGGACCCACCCTCGAGGAGGATGGGGTGAGGTTCCGAACCCACCCGGCCCCCGGCCCGGAGCCGGCGGAGCCGACGCGGGGGCCGGCGCCGACCCCCGCGCCCGGGGCAGCGGAGCCGAGGCTCCGGGTGGCCTGGCTCGGCCACCGCTCGGCGACCGGGGCGGACGGCATCATCACCTACTCACGGGAGACCACCAGGGGGCTGCGCGAGCGGGGCGTGGAGGTGCTCTTCCTTCATCACGCCCGCGACCAGGCCGACGACTCCTCCATCGCCCTCGACTCCTTCGCCATCTCCCATCGCCTGGTGCTCTCGCCCCCCAGCGCCAAGCGACGCCTGATGGACGTGCTCCGCGCCCACCAGATCGACCTGGTGCACGTCTCGCTCGCCTTCTCCACCCTCGACTTCAACCTGCCCGAGATCTGCCACCGCCTCGGGATCCCGGTCGTCGCCACCTTCCACGTTCCCTACGACCGTCGCTTCTCGGTGTGGCGGGGCATCACCTCCGCCGTCTACCGTCTCTACGCCCAGTCCCTGTCCGGGTACGACGCGGTGATCATCTTCGGCGAGACGCAGCGCGAGATCCTGACCGGCCTGGGCGTGCCCCGCGACATCGTCCACGTGCTCCCCAACGGGGTGGACGTGGACCGCTACCGCCCCGGCCCCAGCACCAAGCGCGAGGAGCTGGGGGCGGAGCGCCTGTTCAGCTACCTGGGACGGCTCGACCCGGAGAAGAACGTGGACGTCCTGCTGGGCGCGTTCCTGGACGCGGACCCCCCCTCCGGGCTGCGGCTGGTGATCATGGGCGGCGGAGTGGAACGGCGCCGCCTGGAGCGACGCTACGCCGATCCCCGCGTCGCCTTCACCGGGGTGATCACGGACGAGCAGGAGCGGATCGACGTCCTGCGCGCGACCGACGCCTTCTTCCTCCCCTCCAGCGTGGAGGGCCTGTCCCTGGCCATGCTCGAGGCCATGGCCTGTGGCGCCGCCACCGTGGCCACCGACGTGGGCAACGATGGCGAGGCCCTGCGGGGGGCCGGCATCGTGCTCGACCCGGCCCACCTGGAGAGCGAGCTACGGGCGGCGATCAGGCTGCTGGTGGACACCCCGCAGCTGTGCCCCCTGCTGGGCCGCATGGCCAGGGACCGCGTGGTCGAGCGCTACTCGCTGCGCAGCAACCTGGACGCGCTGCTCGCCCTCTACCGCGAGCTGGTGCGGACCCGCTCCGGGCCCGGCTGAGCTCCCGCCTCAGGGCTCCGGCCGGGCGTTGGTGAACCGGTAACCGATCCCCGGCACGGCCAACAGGTAGAACGGGCGACCGGGCTCGTCCTCGATCTTGCGGCGCAGGTTGCGGATGTGGACGTCGATCACGCGGGTCTCGATGTCCCCCTGGTGACCGGCCCCCCAGATGTGCTGCAGGATGCGCTCGCGGGACAGCACCTTGCCCGCGTTATCGGCCAGGAGGGAGAGCAGCTCGAACTCGGTGTGCGTCAGGCCGACCTCGCGTCCACGGCGCAGCACCCGCCGCTCGTTGAGGTCGATCACCAGGTCCCGGAACTCGAGGCGCCCGGTGCCGGCGCTCCCCGCCGCCGCCCGTGCCCGGCGCAGGTTGGCGGCGATCCGGGCCGTGAGCTCGCGCAGCCGGATCGGCCGCGCCACGTAGTCGTCGGCGCCGATCTCCAGGCCGACCACCACCTCCACCTCGTCCTGGCCGGCTCCGATCAGGATGATCGGCACCTCCTCGGTGGCACGCCGGAGCTCACGACAGACGTCGAAGCCGGACAGATCGGGCAGGGAGACCTCGAGCACCACCACGCTGGGCCTGAACTCGCGGAAGCGGGCCAGCCCGTCCTCCCCGGTGCTCGCCTCCACCACCTCGAACCCGTCCTGGCGACAGGCGAGCGCGATCTCGCGGCGGGAACGCGTGTCCGGATCCACGATCAGGACGCGGCGGGGTCGGTCGGCGTCGGCCTCGGCTTCGCGGATCATGGTCCACCGGTGCCGGCAAGGGGAGGGAGGAGGGTGCGGAGACGACGACGCCCGGCGCCGGCCGCGTCCCGGCCCGACCAGGGCCACCCCGCCCGCCCGATCGGGGCACGGGGATGAGGCCGAACCTCAGCGCAGGCGACGGAGGGCACGGCGGCCCCACACCGCCAGCTCGTCGATCCGGACGGCCAGCGGCGAGAAGACCAGGTCCCAGGCGCCGCAGTACTCCACCTGCTCTCCGCCGAAGCCCATCTTGAACTGCCAGAGGCCGAACCAGGGATGGGTCGGATCCGGCGAGGGTGGGATGCCCCAGAGGTCGTAGTCGCGGCAGCCCTCTCTGGCCGCATCGCACATCGCCGCCCACTGCACCGCGTAGGTCGGCATCAGCTCCCGATGCCGGTCGCTCGATCCTCCGTAGAGGTAGTAGGCACGCCCCCCGAAGCTGGCCACCATGATCGCGGCCAGCGCCTGCCCCTGCCAGCGGGCCACGTAGACGCGGCAGCCGTCGAGCCACTCCAGGCGGCGCCGGTACTGCTCGAGGGTGAGCAGGGAGATGCCCTGCCGGCGGGCG
>DASRBU010000421.1:0-2754 GCA_035653475.1 Candidatus Dormiibacterota bacterium
AGCGGCCGCGTCGGCCAGCTCGGTGCGTCCGTAGCCGACGTTCACGTTCCAGAGCCCGGCCATGGCGTCGAGGAAGGGACGGCCCTGGAGGTCGAAGAGGGTCGAGCCCCGTCCCCGCTGGAAGATCAGCTGGGGGGCGACAGCGGCCCCCACCCCCAGGTCGCCCTGGGGATGCAACCAGTGGCCTCGATCCAGCTCCGCCAGCCGGCTCGTCTCCGCCTCGGTGATCATCGCGTCTCGGTCCACGAACGTCCTCCTCGATGGCAAACCAGCGGTTCCCCGCGAGCCCGACCCGCCGCCCCGGCCCTCCGCAAGCATAGGACCGGCTCCAGCCCGCCGCCTCGGCCCACGGGCGGCGCGCCTACACTCGTACGCGAAGACGGATGGAGAGCGCCCGGGTGGGAGGAGCGGCGGCGCGGCCCGACGTGCTGGTGGTGGGCGGAGGCAACGCGGCCCTGTGCGCGGCCATGTCCGCCCGCGACGCCGGCGCTCGGGTGCTGCTCCTGGAGAAGACGGCCCCGGAGTGGCGGGGCGGCAACAGCAAGTACACCCGCAACGTGCGGGTGGCGAGCCCGACCTACCCCGAGGACGAGTTCCTGCGGGACCTGATCCAGGTCACCGGGCCCGACCTCGACCGCCGCCTGGCCCGCTTCACCATCGAGCGCTCCCGCGAGCTGCCGGCGTGGATGGAAGCTCACGGCGCCAGGTGGCAACCGGCGCTGCGTGGCACGCTGCAGCTGAGCCGAACCAACCGCTTCTTCCTGGGCGGCGGCAAGGCGCTCCTCAACGCCTACTACCGGCACGCCGAGCGGGCCGGGGTGGAGGTTCGGTACCGGGCCGAGGTGGTGGCCCTGGAGATCGAGGACGGGGCCTTCCGAGCCGCCCGGGTGCGCACCCCGGAGGGAGAGCGAGCGGTCGGCGCGGGGGCGGTGGTGGTGGCCTCGGGAGGCTTCGAGGGCAACCGCGACTGGTTGCGCCGCATCCACGGCGAGGCGGCCGACAACTACCTGATCCGAGGCAGTGGAGCCAACGACGGGCGGCTGCTGGGCCAGCTGCTGGAGCTGGGAGCGCGGCGCCGGGGCAACCCGCACGGCTTCCACGCCGTGGCCTGCGACGCCCGCTCGCCGCGGGCGGAGGGCGGGATCGTGACCCGGATCGACGCCATCCCCTTCGGCATCGTGGTCAACCGTGAGGGCCGGCGCTTCGCCGACGAGGGGGCCGACCTCTGGCCCAAGCGCTACGCCAGCTGGGGCGGCCTGATCGCCCGGCAGCCCGAGCAGCTGGCCTTCTCGGTCTTCGACAGCCAGGTGGCAGGGCGCTTCATCCCGCCCCTCTACCCTCCCCTCCGCGCCGATCGCCTGGAGGACCTGGCCGGGCGGATGGGGATCGATGCCACCGTCCTGATCGAGACCGTCGAGGGCTTCAACCGGGCGGTGGACCGCGAGACCCCCTACGATCCCGGCCGCCTCGACGGGCGGGGGACGCGGGGCCTCGATCCCCCCAAGAGCAACTGGGCCCTGGCCATCGAGCGACCTCCCTACTTCGCCTACCCGCTGCGGCCGGGGATCACCTTCACCTACCTGGCGGTGGGGGTGGACGAGCGGGCGCGGGTGCTGAGGGAGGACGGTCGGCCCTTCGCCAACGTCTTCGCGGCCGGCGAGGTGATGGCGGGCAACGTGCTCCTCAACGGCTACCTGGGAGGGTTCGGCATGACCATCGGCAGCGTCTTCGGTCGCATCGCGGGCGAGGAGGCGGCGGACCGTGGCCGGGCTGGTTGACCTGGTCGCGGAGGCCGGGCGCCAGCTCAGCATCTGCAACGCCTGTCGCTACTGCGAGGGCTACTGCGCGGTCTTCCCCGCCGCCGAGCGGCGCCCGGCCTTCACCCTGGGGGACGTGGTCCAGCTGGCCAACCTCTGCCACGACTGCCGGGCCTGTTACCAGGCCTGCATGTTCGCCCCCCCGCACGAGTTCGCGGTGGACGTCCCTGACCTGATGGGACGGGTCCGGCTGGCGGCCTACCGTCACTACGCCTGGCCGGGGGCGCTGGGAGCGCTGCTCGACCGTCCCCGGCTGGCGGCGGCGCTGGCCGGGCTGGGGGGGACGCTGCTGGCCCTGCTGGCGGCGATCTGGAGCCACGGTCCGGGATCCCTGGCCCGAGCCCACACCGGTCCCGGGGCCTTCTACCAGCTGATCGGGTACGAGTTGCTCCTGGCCGCCTTTCTGGTCCTCACCGCCCTGGTGGTGCTGGTGCTGGGGGTGGGCAGCCGGCGGCTGTGGCGCGACCTGGGCGGCGCCCGGCCCCAGCTCGGCCCGCGGGCCTGGGTCGGGGCACTGGCCGACGTCCTCCGGCTCCGCTACCTGGGCGGCGGGGGCGGGGGCTGCTACCACCCGGACCCGCTCCGCCCCTCGCAGGCGCGCCGGGTCCTGCACCAGCTCCTGTTCGGAGGCTTCGTCCTGGCCTTCGCCGCCACCCTGGCCGCGGCCGTGGAGCAGGACCTGCTGGGATGGCTGCCCCCCTACCCCGTGCTGAGCCCGCCGGTGCTGCTCGGCATCGCCGGCGGGGTGGCGATGGTGGCCGGGGCCGGGGGCCTGCTCTGGCTCAAGGCCCGGGCCGCGCCGGCCGGCCTCGACTCCCGCCGCCTCGACCTGGCCTTCCTCTGGCTGAGCGAGGTGGTGGGGGTGAGCGGGCTGGCCCTGCTCGCCCTGCGCGCCACCCCGCTGATCGGGCCGCTGCTGGTCCTGCACCTGGGGGCG
>DASRBU010000422.1:0-3080 GCA_035653475.1 Candidatus Dormiibacterota bacterium
GCCGGCCGGGCCGGCCGGCCCCTCGACCGGTCCGAGGAGTTCCGGGCTCAGCTCCGGCGCATGGAGTCCGCCGGCGCGCCCGAGGCGGGCCACGTCTTCGAGGCCGGCGTCGTGCCCGAGGTCGACCCCTCCGGGCACGAGGTCGGCCGGATCGCCTACCACTTCACCCACCGGTTCGACGTGACCCTGCACCCCGAGGGTCTGACCCTGCCGGCGACGACCGAGATCACGCTCTACGTCCAGCTCCGACCCGATCCCGAGGTGACGCCCGAGGACCTCGAGCGGGTGGAGCAGTACGCGAGCCAGGCGGTGGAGCACTTCCTCACCGCTCCCCGCCACCGGCTGCCCGACGGCTCGGTGCTGAAGGTCGGGGTGCGCTTCACCACCGAGGAAAGCGACCTCTACCTGCCGGTGAGGCTGCACGCGGGCCGGGGCCGGATGAGCGTACGGGAGTGGTACGTGGAGGCCCGGCTCTCGGCGTTCGCTCACGAGGTGGCCCATGGGATCGGGCTGGGGGACGAGTACTACGACCCGGAGCGACTCACGCCGGGACGGGAGACCGAGGACGCTCCGGGCGTTTTCCGTGACGCCTCCCTCATGGCCGTGGACACGCTCTGGACCGAGCTGAAGCCGCGGCACCTGGAGCGGATCTGGGGGCTGATCGAGACCGCCCGGCGGGCCGTCCCGGCCGAGTCGCTGGAGCAAGGACTGACCCGGTACCGGTTCGATCCCCTCTCGAACCGTCGCCAGGCGCTGCTCACCGCCGACTCCCAGCTGGAGCGGCTGCTGGCCGAGCCGCGCCCGGCCGACGCCGAGGGAATCGTCGGGCTGATCGCCGATCTCGAGCGGGCGGCGGCGCAGGTCCAGGGCTGGCTGGATCGAAACCAGCCCGAGCCGTCCGACGAGCTGGCGACCAGGGCTCACGAACACCTCGACCGGGCGCGCCGGCTGCTCCTCGATCTCGAGCGGGCCCGGCGCCGCTCCGGGCTCTCCTCTCAGGGGGACGATGCGGGCGCGAACCGCTCCACCATCCCGCCCAACCTGGGCTCGGGCGTACCGGCGGAGGCGATCGAGTTCATCGCCGTGCACACGGCTACCTTCCTGGCCGGTGGCGGACGGGTCGAGGTGCTGGAGCCGGGAAGCTCGCGGGAGCCCTGGTCCGGCCAGGCCGAGGACCTGGCCCGGGCCGCCGAGGGCAGCGATCGGGTGGCGGCCGGGCGGCGCCTCCTGGCCCATGCCCTGCGCCAGCCCTACGTCGTCGTCGCCCATCGCGAGGGGGTGGTGCTGGCGGCGATCGGCTTCGACCTCGACCCCTCGGGCGCGCTCGACGTTCGCTTCGCCGGCAGCGCCGAGGCCGGCACCGGCGCCGGCACCGCGGCCCACTTCGAGCTGGCCCTCTACGCTGCCCGGCGCGGCCTTCGGGTCGAGGACGGGTACACGCGGGATGCCCGTGGATACCACCTCGCGCTCGGCCGCCGGCTGGACAGCGAGTTCCCGGGGGACTCGGTCTGGTCGGCCTCCGACGTGGAGCAGATCGCTCGCGAGGTGACGGCCCGGGTCGGTCCGCCGGAAGCGAGCCATCTGGATCCCCCACCCTCACCCCCGGTCACACGACTGATAGAGGGTATGGCCGAGGCCCGACGGGCGGTGGACGACCTGCACCGGGCGGTGACCTGGGGCCTGGAGCCGGGGGAGGTGGAGGGTCGGCGGGCCGCCGCCGAGGCCGCCCTCCAGGCCCTGGAGGAGGTCCTCCGTACGGCGAGGGGCTCCCGCCCCAGCTGCGGCCCGACCTGGAGGGGTTCCTCGGCTCCAGCCGGGAGCTGATGGCGACGATCCTCGGCTCCCCGGAGCTGGCCTCCTGGCCCCTCTCCGCGGCCGAGCTGGAGCTGGCCCGCCGCCCGGTGGAGGGGTTCGGGTCGCTAGCCAGCGAGGCCAGGGAGCGCGCGTCTGGTCCGCTTCGCCGACGGCCGCCGGGGGGTGTGGAAGCCGGAGGTCGCGGTCAGCCGGCTGGGGACGCAGGAATGGCGAGGGCGGAGCTGTGGGTACGGAGCGCCGAGGGTTGGAGGCCGGTGTCGCCGGACGAGTGGAAGTGGGTGCGGGAGCTGGCGGCCCACCGTCTCGACCGCCTGCTGGGCTTCGACCTGGTCCCGACCACGGTGGCGCGGGCCCTGGGGCCGGAGGGGGTGGGCGCCCTCCAGGAGTGGGTGGAGGGCCGCCGGGGCGGGGCGTCTCAGCACCGCTCCTCGTACTACGAGATCCCCGATCGATCTCGGCAGCAGCTGGCGGTGCTGGACTACGCCATCGCCAACCCCGACCGGACGGTGGAGAACCTCATTCTCCGCCCCGACGGGCGGCCGGCGGCCATCGACCACGGGGACGCCTTCCCCGCCCGGGCCGAGGATCAGCGCCTCAGCTCCGACTTCGTGGCCGAGAGGTTGGGCCTGCGCCTGGCCCCGGAGGTGCTGGAGGCGGTGCGGAGGCTGGACCTGGGCGAGGTCTACCGGATGCTGCGGGCGACGGGGCTGGGGCACGAGGCGGCGGAGGGGGTGCTGGCCCGCCTGCGGGAGATCCGGGAGCGGGGCCGGATCACCGGCGAAGCCTGGCCGGGGGCGATCGTGTCCTCCCGGGGCCTGGTCCGCCGGCCGCGGGGCTGAGCCCGCCCCTCGGCCCGCAGCGCCCGCAGCCGGCGACCGGCCTCGGGCCCTGAATCGGCGATGGGCTCACCCCTTCCGGCCATTGTCCGCGTCACGTCCGCATCCCGCGTGCTTCACTCAGGCCCGAGCCATGAGCACCACCGTCCTCCACCGGCCCGCCCGGGTGCTGCCGGCGGCGGTGCCGGAGGAGCCCGTCACCGTGCCCGCCCCGCCGGGACGGCAGTCGGGCATGGGCTTCTCGTGGTGGCCCCAGCTGCTCTTCCCGCTGGTGACGAGCTGCGGCAGCCTGTACTTCATCGTCTACAACCCGAATCCCACCTACATCGCCATCAGCTTGGTGATGACCGGGGCCTCGGTGGCCCTGAGCCTGGCCATGGTGGCCCAGCAGGTGACGACCTCGCGCCGCCGCTGGCAGGTGGAGCGCCG
>DASRBU010000423.1:0-13275 GCA_035653475.1 Candidatus Dormiibacterota bacterium
CCTTGGCCGATGGGGGAGAACAGGGGAGCGGCTGGCGCTGCCGGCTCGTCGGTGCGAGCTTTCTCGGCAGCACGATCCGGTACGACCTCGAGGGGTCCGACGGCCAGCGGTTGAAGGTCGACCGGCTGGCGGGGACGGACGCGGTGCTCAGCCCCGGCAACGAGGTCTTCGTCCACTGGGACCTGGACTCAGCCGTGGTGGTCGGGGGGACGGCCCAAGAGGCGGTGGGCGCGGAGGTGGCCGAGTGACGGCCTCGGGTGTCGCCACCAGGGCTCGCCGGCGTGCTCGTTGGAGCCTCCGGGGACGTGCCCGTCCGGTTGTCCCTTACCTGCTCCTGCTCCCAAGCGGGCTCGTGCTTCTCCTTTTCCTGGCCGCGCTCATCCTCCTCCTCATCTACAGCTTCAAGGACTACACGTCGATCGTCATCGAGCCAGGTTGGACGATCGGTACCTGGAAGCACTTCTTGACGTCCCGCTTCTACTGGTCGATCGTTTGGGAGACGGTGGAGCTGGGGCTCGTCGTCACCGGGGTCACCCTCCTGATCGCCTATCCAACGGCCTGGGTCCTCGCTCAGATCCGTAACCGTGCTCTCTCGACGATCTGTTACATCGTCCTGTTCTCTCCGCTGCTGGTCAGCGTCGTCGTCCGCTCGTACGGGTGGCTGCTGCTGCTCGGGAACAGGGGGCTCGTCAACGACGAGCTCGTCCGGTTGCCTTGGGTCCACGCCCCGATCCAGCTGGTGTTCAACTTCACCGGCGTGGCGATCGCGCTGGTCCACATCCTCTTGCCCTTCGCGATCTTCCCCTTGTTGAGCGTCTTGAGGCAGCTACCGCCGAACGTTCGCGAGGCGGCCGCAGACCTGGGCGCCCCGCCTTGGCTCGCCTTCTGGCGGGTCATCCTCCCCCTCACCCTCCCCGGGGTTGTGGCCGCCGCCCAGATCGTCTTCACCCTGACCGTGAGCGCCTGGGTCACGACCGTCCTGCTCGGAGGGGGGCGGGTGCTGGTGGTGGCGAAGCTGGTCTACGACAACATCTCGAACCTGAACTGGCCGCTGGGGGCGGTGGAGTCGCTGATCCTGCTGGCGATCACGCTGGTCGCTCTCGCCATCTCCAGCCGGTTGAGCCGAGCGATCTACCTCGGGCGAGAGGCCTGACGTGGAGGGGATCGGCCGTCGACCCTGGCTCCCGCTCTCCCTCGTCTTCCTCGTCGTGCTGGCCTTCACGATCGCCCCGCTCGCGATCGTCGTCATCAACTCCTTCAACTCCTCCGCCTACAGCGAGTGGCCTCCAGCTGGGTTCTCGACGCATTGGTACCTCACCGTGCTGGGCTACCAGCCGTTCAGGCAGGGCTTCGAGATCTCGTGCCTGGTGGGAGCCGGGGCGACCCTGCTCTCGCTGATCGTGGGGTCGATGGCGGCCTTCGCGCTGGTACGGTACCGCGTACGAGGGCAGAGCCTGATTCGGAGCCTGTACTTCTTGCCGCTGACGGTTCCGAGGGTCGCGATCGGCTTTGCGCTCTTCTCGATCTTCATCGCCACCCACTCCCAGCTCTATGGAACCTTGCAGGGGCTGATCCTCGCACATGCGCTCATCGTCCTGCCCTTTGTGACGACGATCTTCGTCTCCAACCTGGGGAACATCGACCCGGTCTTCGAGGAGGCGGCGCAGGACCTGGGAGCGGGACGACTGCGGGTGTTTTGGAGCGTCACGCTCCCCCAGATGCGAACTGGCTTTGTGGTCGCCGCCCTCTTCGCCTTCATCACCTCCTTCGACGAGTTGGAGACGTCGATCTTCCTGGTCCGTCCCCAGACCAACACGCTTCCCGTCTCGATGTTCTTCTATCTCGAGCAGCAGCAGACCCCGACCCTGGCGGCGCTCTCGACGATCCTGATCGGTCTCGCCGTCGTGCTCGTCCTGCTCGCCCTGCCGCTGCTTCTGCGGGGCGGCTGGAGCCAGCTCATCCCGATTGGAGGAGGACGGAGATGAAGCTCGCGGACAAGCCGGCACACCTGCGCCGGACGCTGGACGAGGCGATGGCCAAGGAGGATCTCGACGCCGTCGTCGCGATGTCGCCAGAGAGCTTCCTCCACCTGGCCGGCGTCTACGTGGCCAGCCAGCGGATGATCCGCGAGCGCCTCGCGATCGCGGTGTACCCACGCGGCCGTGAGCCCTTCCTCGTCGTCAGCAGCGTCGTCGCCAGCACCGTCCGCCGGGAGTCGTGGGTACCGGACCAGGTCGTCTGGACCGAGCACGAGAGGACACCGATCCAGGCGCTCGCCGCCGAGCTCAAGGCGAGAGGTCTCGAGGGGGCTCGGATCGGCCTCGAGATGCACTATCTGGCGGCGGCGTACTTCGAGCAGCTGAAGGCGGCTTCGACGAGGACCGAATGGGTCGACTGTGAGCTGCTCCTCAACCGGAGCCGGATGGTGAAGACGCCGGACGAGGTCGAGCTGATGCGGCGCAACGCGATCGCGGCCGAGCGGGCGATCTGGGCGGGCTTCATGTTCGCTCGCGAGGGCACCACGGAGCGGGAGATCGCCTCCAGGATGGTGACCTCGCTCTTCGAGGTGGGCGGCGACTACTCCCCCTTCATGTCGCTGGCCGCGGGTGCCGAGCGCTCGCGCCAGCACCATGCGGTGCCGGGGGAGTACCGGGTGAGGTCCGGTGACACCGTCGCCGTGGACATGGTCGGCACCTTTAGCGGGTACTACAGCGACTACGCCCGGATGGCGGTCGTCGGGAGGCCCGCGGAGGGCCAGCGCAAGGCCTGGCGAAGCGTCGTCGACGTCCAGCGTCAGGTGATGCGCGACCTCGTCCCGGGGGTGACGGCGGGGCAGCTGGCCCGGAACGCGGCCAGCTACATGCGGCAGCTCGGCTATGAACTCGACACCAACCTCGTCGGCCACAGCCTCGGGACCGCCCTTCACGAGTACCCGCCGCTCACCGAGGGCTGCACGGAGCCGCTCCTCCCCAACATGACGATGTGCATCGAGATCCTCGTCCAGGACCCCGAGTTCGGCCGATTCCACGTCGAGGACCTGGTCGTCGTCGGCAGCTCCGACGGGGCGCGCCGCCTGACCACCTACTTCGACACCGACGATCTCTACCAGATCGTGCTTGCCTAAAGGAGCCAGAGTCGTGCCCGGTAGCCGCCTTGGTGCTGATGTTGGGGGGACGTTCACGGATTTCGTCCTCGTGGACCCGACCAGCGATCGGATCCTCAACTTCAAGATCCCGTCCACCCCGTCGGATCCCGCTCGGGCGATCCTCCAGGGCATCCAGCAGCTGGTCGAGCGGCACGACGTGGACGTCACCGCGATCGACTACTTCGTCCACGGCACCACGCTCGGCGTGAACACGCTCATCCAGCGAATGGGCAGCGTGACCGGTCTGCTGGTGACGAAGGGGTTCCGGGACGTGCTCGAGATCGGCCGCCTCCGGCTGCCCGATCCGACCAACTACTTCGTCGAGAAGACGCCGGCGCTCGTGCCCCGCCACCTGGTCAAGGAGGTGGACGAGCGGATCCTCGCCAACGGCGAGGTGCTGAGGCCCCTCGACCTGGGGCAGCTGCACGGCGTGGTCACGGAGCTGGTCGAGCTGGGCGTGGATTCGATCGCGATCTGCTTCCTGCACTCCTACCGGAACCCCGTCCACGAGCGCGAGGCCGTCGCCTACCTGCGCCAGCGCTTCCCCCAGCTCTACCTCTGCAGCTCGGCGGAGACCTGGCCGCAGCAGCGCGAGTACGAGCGCGCCCTGGTCACGGTCATCAACGCCTTCATCGGCCGCCGGATGGAGGAGTACTTCGACCGCCTCGACCGGAACGTGCGGGCGCTCGGGATCCCGGCCGCGATCCTGACGACCAAGTCGAACGGCGGGATCATGACCGCCGAGTCGGCCCGAAAGGCCCCCGTCGAGACGCTCCTCTCCGGCCCCGCCTCGGGCGTGATCGGCGCGCTCTACCTCGGCCGCCAGGCCGGCTACGACCGCCTGATCGCGGTGGACATGGGCGGCACCAGCGCTGACGTCGCGGTGATCGACGGCGATGTCCTCTACTCGACGGAGAGCGAGGTCGCGCACCTGCCAGTCGTGATGCCCACCGTCGACGTGAGCTCGATCGGCGCGGGGGGAGGCTCGATCGCCTGGGTGGACGCCCTCGGCATCCTCAAGGTCGGCCCGCGCAGTGCGGGGGCCGATCCCGGCCCTGCCTGCTACGGCCGCGGCGGGACCGAGCCCACCGTCACCGACGCCTACGTCCAGCTCGGGATCATCGATCCGAGGTGCTTCCTGGGCGGGCGCCTCCCGCTCGACCCCAGGCTCGCCACCGAGGCCCTGACCCGCCTGGGGGCGAGGCTGGGACTTGCCGCCGACGAGCTGGCGGCGGGCGTGCTCGACGTCGCCACGGCCAACATGCACGCCCAGCTGATGCCGTTGATGGCCCGCAAGGGGATCGATCCCCGTGACTTCGTGCTCCTCGCCTACGGTGGGGCGGGCCCGACCCACGCCCTGCTGCTGGCTCGTGAGGCCGGGATGCGGAAGGTCCTGATCCCGCCCTCGCCGGGGACGCTCTGCGCGCTCGGCTGCCTCGTCGCGGACGTCAAGCGGGACTCGATCAAGACGATCTACCGGGACAGCGCCGAGCTCACGCCCGCAGAGCTCGAGGACGAGTTCGCCGCCCTCGAGGCCGACGCCCGCGCCTGGCTGAGCGCGCAGCGGCTGGCGGTTGGGGGCACGATGATCGTCCGCTCTGCCGACATGCGCTACAGGGGCCAGTCGTTCGAGATCACGGTCCCGCTCCGAGCCGAGCCACCCGGCTCGATGGCGGAGGTGCGGTCTCCCTTCCACGAGGCCTACCAGCGCATCTACGGCATCGCCGACGAGCAGGCACCCGTCGAGATCATCAACCTGCGCGTGACCGTCGTCGGGGTGACGGCGAAGCCGCAGCGGCGGCCGGCCGCTCCTCGCGCCACCGGCAGGGCCCCCAGACGCGACTGCCGGACGATCCGCGAGCACGGCAAGGAGGTCACCGCGACGGTCTACCAGCGAGAGGATCTCCGCCCTGGCGACACCGTTTCCGGTCCGACCGTGGTCGAGGCCGCCGACACGACCGTCTATGTCCCCACCGGCTACGCGGGCAGCGTCGATGGCTGGGGCAACCTGCTGATCGAGGGGGAGGGGGCATGAGAACCGACCCGGTTCTGCTCGAGATCCTGCGCAACCGGCTGAAGGCCATCGCCGAGGAGATGGCGGCGGTGACGCTCCGCACCGGCTTCACGGTCTTCGTGAAGGAGACCTCCGACTTTGGGGCCTGCCTGGTCGCCCCCAACGGGGAGGTGATGTCAGCTCCGACCGACACCGCCGTGAGCCTCATGGTTGGGCTGCCCGCCTGGGAGGTGATCGACGCGCTCGGGCCCTACGAGGAGGGTGACATCGGGATCACCAACGACCCCGACATCACCCACGGGCTCTCCACGCACCTGCCCGACATCTGGCTCTGGAAGCCGATCTTCGCCGAGGGACGGATCATCGGATACGGCTTCAACTTCATCCACTCCTCGGACGTCGGCGGCAAGGTCGCGGGGAGCATCTCCCCGAGCAGCTACGAGATCTTCCAAGAAGGCGTCCGGGTGCCGCCCATGAAGCTCTTCCGGAAGGGCGAGCCCAACCAGGATCTGATCAAGCTCCTGCTCGCCAACAGCCGCATCCCGGAGCAGAACTGGGGCGACATCAAGGCGCAGATCGCCTCCCTCAACGTGGCCGAGCGCCGGCTGCACGAGCTCGTCGCTCGCTACGGGCGCGAGGTCGTCTCGACGGGGATCGAGGACCTAATGGACCACGCCGAGCAGCGCTCGCGGGAGCTGATCAGGAGGATCCCCGACGGTGACTACAGTTTCACCGACTATCTGGAGGTCGACGTCGCCGACGCCGGCCAGGTCCGGATCAAGTTGAACCTGCGGGTTCGTGGCACCGACATGACGCTCGACTTCGAGGGCACGGATTACCAGGTCCAAGCCGCCTTCAACCTCCCGACCTGGAACCAGCGCGGCCATTACATGGTCTGCTTCCCGATCCTGAACTTCTTCCGCACCCTGGATCCGGAGGTTCCCTACAACTCGGGCCTCGTACGGCCGATCGAGCTCAAGATCCCTCGGGGGACGATCATGAACCCCGAGCCGGGGGCAGCCTATGGGGTCCGAGCCGCCACCATGTTCAGGGTCCTCGACATCCTGAACGGCTGCCTCACCCAGGCCCTGCCAGAGATCATCCCGGCGGCCAGCTCGGGCGGCATCGCGATCGTGCTGGTCTCAACGCTCGACCCCGTGACGGGCGAGCGACGGGTCAGCGTCGCGCAGCCGCTGAACGGGGGCTCCGGGGGCAGGCCGCGGCAGGACGGGATCGACGGGACCAGCTTCACCGGAGGCTGGCTCCGCAACATCCCCAACGAGGTCCTCGAGGCCGACATGCCGGTGCTGGTCGAGGAGTACGGCTACCGCGAGAACTCCGCGGGGGCGGGGCTACACCGCGGCGGTTGCGGCATCCGCTTCCGGCTGAGGACCTTGGCCCCGGAGACGCTGATGACGGCGCGTGGCCTGGAGCGGTTCGTCTTCCGGCCCTACGGCCTCCGTGGGGGCAAGCCGGGCGAACGCTACCGGGTCACCCTGAACCCCGGGACGGAGAGGCCCCGGGACCTTGGCAAGATCGACGTTCTGACGCTGGAGGCGGGAGAGGTGATCGAGTTCGAGACCTCCAGCGGTGGAGGCTTCGGCGACCCCTTCGACCGCGACCCTCAGCGAGTCCTCGAGGACGTCCGCTCCGGGCTCCTCAGCGCCGAGCTGGCCGAGCGCGACTACGGGGTCGTGATCAGGGACGGCTCGGTGGACGCCGAGGCGACCGAGACGCTCCGGACCCGAAGGCCGGAGAGGGGCCGGGAGCTGGTGGACGTCGGCCCCGAGCGCCGCGCGTACGAGGAGGTCTGGAGCGACGAGCTGATGACCGAGCTGCTCCGGCTTCTCTCGGCGTACCCGACCAGCTTGCGGCCGGTGGTGAGGAACCGTGTCAGGCGGTGGGTCGACCACCGAGGTCGCCCGGTGTCACCGGGCGAGCTGGCGCCGGTGGTCGAGGAGATCGCGAGGGCGATGGGCCTCAAGGCCCTCGAGCCCGAGGCGGCGGTGACGAGCCGGTGAGCTCGAGCCTTCGAACCGACCCGGTCCTCGTGGAGATCCTGCGCAACCGGTTCAAGGCCATCGCCGAGGAGATGGCGGCGGTGACGCTTCGCACCGCCTACACGGTCTTCGTCAAGGAGACCCACGACTTCGGGGCCTGTCTGGTCTCACCTGGGGGAGAGGTCTTCGCGGCCCCGACCGACACCGCCGTCAGCATCATGGCGGGGCTCCCCGCCTGGGAGGTGGTCAACGCCCTCGAAGGCTACGAGGAGGGTGACGTCGGGATCGCCAACGACCCCGATCTCACCCGCGGGCTGTCGACCCATCTGCCCGACATCTGGCTCTGGAAGCCGATCTTCGCCGAGGGGAGGGTCATCGCCCTCGCGCTCAGCTTCGTCCACTCCTCGGACGTCGGCGGGAAGGTCCCGGGCAGCATCTCCCCCACCAGCCAAGAGATCTTCCAGGAGGGTCTCCGGATCCCGCCCATGAAGCTCTATCGGGCAGGGGTCGCGAGCCAGGAGTTCCTCGACCTCGTACTCCTCAACAGCCGGATCCCCGAGCAGAACCGAGGTGACATCCGTGCCCAGCTCGCCTCCCTCAACGTCGCCGAACGTCGGTTGAAGGAGCTGGTCGCCCGTTACGGCGCCGCCACCGTCGAGGCCGGCATCGAGGACGTCATGGACCAAGCGGAGCAGCGGGCTCGTGCCCTCATCGAGGAGATCCCCGACGGGGACTACGAGTTCGTCGACTACCTGGAGGGCGACGATGCCGGAGTTGGGCTGATCCGGATCAAGCTCACGCTGCGGGTTCGCGGCAGCGACCTCGTGATGGACTTCGCAGGGACCGACTACCAGGTCCAGGCGGCGTTGAACCTCCCCTCTTGGAACCAGCGTGGGCACCGGCAGATCTGCTTCGCCTTCCTCAACTACTTCCGGAGCCTCGCCCCCGACGTCCCCTACAACTCCGGCCTGGTCAGGCCGATCGAGCTCCGAATCCCAAGGGGGACGCTGCTCAACCCCGAGCCCGGCGCCGCCTACGGGGTGCGTGCGGCGACGATGTTCCGGATCCTGGACAACGTGAGCGGGTGCCTCAGCCAGGCGATCCCGGGGGTGATGCCCGCCGCCGGCTCCGGTGCCGTGGCGATCGTGCTCCTCTCCGTCCGAGACCCGGCCACCGGCGCCTGGAAGGTGGAGGTCGCGCAGCCGCTGAGCGGGGGATCCGGGGGCAGGCCGCGACAGGACGGGATCGACGGGACCAGCTTCACCGGGGGCTGGCTCCGCAACATCCCCAACGAGGTCCTCGAGGCCACCATGCCGGTGCTGGTCGAGGAGTACGGCTATCGGCCGGGTGCCGCCGGGGCCGGTGAGCACCGTGGCGGCGCGGGCATCCGGTTCCGCTTCCGCTCCCTGGCCCCTGAGATGCTGATGACCGCTCGAGGGCTCGAGCGCTTCACCTTCCGGCCCTGGGGCCTGGGGGGAGGCACGCCAGGGCAGCTCGGGAAGGCCCTGCTGAACCCGGGGACCCCGAGGGAGCGGTCGCTCGGCAAGCTCGACCTCCTGAGCCTCGAGGCGGGGGACGTCGTCCAGCTCGAGACCGCGAGCGGGGGCGGGTTCGGCGACCCCTGGCGCCGCCCTCCGGAGAGGGTTCTGGCCGACCTCACGGCCGGGTTCCTCACGGTCGCCGAAGCGGAAGCCCTCTATGCGGTCGCGATCCGCGACGGGGCCCTCGACCCCAAGGCGACCGATGAGCTTCGAAGGCGCCCGCGCGGGCCACGCCCGCTGTTCGACCTCGGTCCCGAACGCCTCGCCCACGAGGCGATCTACACCGACGAGGTGGTGAGCGAGATCATCCGCCTCCTCAAGCCCTTCCCTACACGGCTCCGACCCGTGCTCCGGGGCCGGCTCGGCCGAGAGCTGGAAGGCTGCTCGAGCGCCCCGACCGCTGCCGAGCTCGCCGACCTCCTGGGGAGGGTGTGCTGGGAGCTGGGCCTCGCCGCGCCCCGGGCCACGGTGGGAGCCGGGAGGTGACGATGGACGCCGGTGCCGTCACCCCTGACCTTGCCCGGGGTGTCCTGGAATCGAGCTTGGCCCTCAAGGCCGGCGAGCGGTTGGTCGTCGTGACCGACACCCCGACGCTCCCGATCGGCCAGGCGCTCTTCGAGGGTGGCCTCCAGGCTGGCGCGGTCGCGGTGCTGACCGTGATCGCGCCGACGGGCAGGAACGGAGCCGAGCCGCCGCCAGCGGCGGCGGCGGCGATGCTGGGGGCAGACGTGCTCGTCTGCCCGACGCGGTTCTCGCTCTCGCACACGCAGGCGCGGCTGCGGGCGACGGAGGCGGGGGCTCGGGTGGCGACGATGCCCGGCGTCCACGCGGGGATGTTCTTCGATGGGCCGATCACGGCGGACCACGCCGAGGTGGCCCGACGAACCCTCGCGCTCCAGCGCCTCCTGACCGCCGCCCAGCACGTCCTCGTCCGCAGCGGGTCGGGGAGCGAGCTTCGCTTCTCCATCCAGGGGCGGGAGGGAAGGGCCAGCACCGGCCGGCTGGTGACCCCCGGGGCCTTCGGCAACCTCCCCTCCGGGGAGGCCTACCTGGCCCCGCTGGAGGGCACCGCCGAGGGCGAGCTGGTGGTCAACGCCTCGGTGGCCGGGATCGGGAGGCTGGAGTCGCCGATGCGGCTCGTGATCCGGAGCGGCGAGCTGGTCGAGGCCGACGGGGCCGCCGGCGGACGCTTGCTCGAGCTCCTCGGCGAACGGCCTGGCGCCCGCAACCTGGCCGAGTTCGGCATCGGGACCAACGAGAGGGCCCGGATCACCGGCGTGATCCTCGAGGACGAGAAGGCGATCGGGACCATCCACATCGCCTTCGGCGACAACTCGACCTTCGGAGGGACCGTTCGGGCCGGTGTCCACATCGACACCGTCATCCAGGGGCCGGACGTGTTCCTCGACGACGTCCAGATCCTGGGGGGCGGCCAGCTCCTCGTCTGAACCCTGAGGTGGCAGCTTGATCGCAACGACCGCGGAAACGGTGGCCGAGGCGCTCGCCTCGGAGCTCGCCGAGGCAGGCGTCGACCGCGTCTTCGGCCTTCCCGGAGGCGAGGTCCTCTGGCTGATCGAGGCGCTTCGGCGCCGGGGCATCGAGTTCGTCCTCTGTCGTCACGAGGCCGATGCCGGCGTGATGGCCGCCGTCTACGGCAAGCTGAGGCGCATCCCCGGGGTCGTGCTCACCACGCTCGGCCCCGGCGCCTGCAACCTGCTGCTCCCGATCGGCAACAGCCTGCTCGACCGTGAGCCGCTGCTGGCGATCTCCGCCCAGGTCCCCGAGACCTGGTCGTCAGCCCGGATCCACCAGAGGCTTCCCCTGCGCGAGATCTTCACGCCGGTCACGAAGTTCAACGCCACCGTGAACCCCTTCAACTGCCGTCAGGTCGTCCGCGACTCGCTGCGGCAGGCGCTCGCCGAGCCCGCCGGGCCTGCCTACCTCGCCATCAGCTCCGAGGTGACGAGAGCCCCGGCGTCCGCGCCCGAGGACGGTGCCGCCCCCACCCTGACGCCCGCTTCTCGGCCAGGCGACGCCGAGGCGGCGGCCGCTGCCGTGCGGGAGCGGCTCGCGCAGGCCAGACGGCCGGTCCTGGCGATCGGCATTGGCGCCCATGCGGAGGACTCGCCCCTGATCCGACGGTGGATGGCTGAGTGGCGGCTCCCCACCGTCGTGACCCCCAAGGTGAAGGGGATCGTCGATGAGATGAATCCCCTCTTCGCAGGGGTCATCGGCGGCATGGCCATCGACCGGATGATGGTGGACGGGCTCGCCCGATCCGACCTGATCCTCGGCCTCGGCCTCGACCCGACCGAGATCGACGGTGACTGGCACGAGCGGCTGTCGGTGCTCTGGCTCTTGGACTCCGCCTGGGCGACCGGCGTCAGCCCGGGCCGGGATCTCGTCGCCGCGGCCCATGCGCCGCTGCTCGAGCGCTTGCTGGCCGAAGGACCGCCGCGGGGGTGGGAGGACCCGTTGTGCGAGACCCGCGTCGAGCGGCGGCGGGCCTACGAGTCCGGGGAGAGCCACGGTGGGTACCTGGCACCGACAGCGGTGGTGCGGACGCTCGCGGCCGTCTTCCCCCCGAACACCGTCGTCACCACCGACGTCGGCTCCCACAAGTATCTCTTCGGCCAGTTCTGGCCCTCCCGAGAGCCGGAGACCTTCTTGGTGTCGAACGGGCTCTCAGGGATGGGCTATGGCCTCCCAGCGGCGATCGGGGCGAAGCTGGCACGGCCGCACCGGCCCGTCCTCGCCGCCCTGGGGGACGGAGGCTTCTCGATGAACAGCCAGGAACTCGAGACGGCGCGTCGGATCGGCGCCTCGATCGTCGCCGTCGTCCTGGCCGATCGCTCCTATTCGATGATCCGGATGGGGCAGTTGAAGCGGGGGCTCGACCCCTACGGGGTCGACTTCGATCCCATCGACAGCGTGGAGCTCGCCCGTTCCTGCGGGGTGCGGGGATGGCGAGTTACCAGTGAGGCCGAGCTAGCGGAGCGCGCGGCGGCGGCCCTGAGGTGCGGCGAGACCACCGTGATCGAGGTCCCCATCCTGGCCGATGACTATGCCCCGATCGTCTGAGGGGATGCCGCGACGAAGGCCTTCCAGGCGCTCTCGCGGCCTTGCGCTCGGGGCGGAGCCAGCCTCGGCCCCCAGCTGGAGCTCCGAAGCCCAGGGCATCGGATGGGGGCGAGGCCGATCGAACGGGCCGTCTGGCCTGCCGAGCACGGACCCTGCCCCTTGACGCCTCGGGCCTCGCAGGGGCACGGTCGGGGCCTGGCGCGGGAGAGCCTGGATCGCCCGCGCTTGAGGTGGGCGTCGGGGGCCGAGGCGTGCGGCTTGTGGCCTCGATCGAAGACGGGACCCCGGCAGCGGCATGGGTAGCCCTCAGCACCCATCCCCCCTTCGACCCCGACGTGCCGGTCCGCGGCCGTCACCCCCACCTCGGGAGGGCGTTGGGTCTGGGGCTGGCGTCCGGCGCAGGGCGTCACCCGATGACGGCGCCGTGGGAGGGCTTCGAGGCCGCGCTCGAGCGGGTCGTCTCCGGGAGAGGCCTTCCTGGGCGCGCAGGCGGGAGGGTCCCCAGAGGTCCATGGAGGTCCGAGATGGCTATGGCTGAGGTGGTCGTGGTCGGCGGTGGGATCGTCGGGCTCTCGGTGGCCTGGTCGCTCAGACGGAGAGGGGCAGCGGTCACGGTGCTCGAGCGGGGTGTCTGCGGTCAGGGCGCCACGGCGAAGGCCACCGGCGGAGTCCGAACGCAGTTCGGGAGCGAGGTGAACGTCCGGCTCTCGCTCGCCTCGCTTCCCTTCTTTCGCCGATGGAGGGAGATCCACGGGGGCGACGCTGGCTACCGACCCATCGGCTACTTGTTCCTCGCCACCAGCCGCGAGCAGCGCGACGCCCTGCGTCGAGGGGCGGAGGTCCAGCGGCGCTGTGGCGCCCGGGTCGAACTCCTGGAGCCCGACCAGGTTGCGGCTCGGCTGCCTGGCGTCCGCCTCGATGGCGTCCTCGGCGGCAGCTTCGGACCAGACGACGGGCTCGCAGATCCGGGAGCGGCGGTGGCCTCGCTCATCTCCTCCTGCCGGCGTTCGAAGGTGAGGGTCGAGGAGGGGGTCGAGGTCCGAGAGCTGCTCCGACAAGGGTCTGGTTTCGTGGGCGTCCGTACCCCCGGCGGCGAGGTCCACGCGAACGTCGTCGTGGTCGCAGCGGGTCCTTGGTCGCCGACGCTCCTCTCGCCGGTGGGCTTCGACCTCCCGATCACGCCACGCCACCGGCAAGTCTACCGCGCCATCGAGGTCGACGGCCTCCCTCCCAGCTGCCCCTTCGTGATCGACCTCGGGACCGGCGTCTACTTCCACCCGGATGGGGAGGGGCTCGTCTTCGGGGGCGGGGACCGCGAAGGGAGCCCGGGGTTGGACGAGAGCTTCCGGCCAGAGGAGGCCCCCCGCGTCATCGAGCTCCTGTCCAGACGGCTTCCTCGGGCGATGGAGGCTCGGCTGAGTGGTGGCTGGGCGGGCGTTCGCGACATGACCCCCGACGACCATGCGATCGTCGGCTGGCTGCCCGGGGCCGAGG
>DASRBU010000424.1:0-4085 GCA_035653475.1 Candidatus Dormiibacterota bacterium
GCTCGGCCCCGCCCACCCCGACGCTGAAGGGCCGGAGCCAGCGCCGGCACTCCTCGGGACCGACCACCGCCAGGACCCCCTCCTGGGCCAGGGCGGGACCGGCGTCGACCGACCCGATCTCGGCGTGGGCGTGCGGGCTCCGGACGAAGGCGGCGTGGTGGACGTTGGCGACCGGAGCCAGGTCGGCGACGAAACGACCGCGGCCACGGAGCAGCCGCCCGTCCTCGAGCCGGGGCACGGGTCGACCGACGTAGCCCATCAGCTCGGCCCCCGTTCCGGGCTCAGCTCCCGGTAGTGGCCGGCCAGCAGCTCCCGACGCAGGATCTTGCCCACCGGGCTCTTCGGGATCTCCCGCACCAGCACCACCCGCCGCGGCCGCTGGTAGGCGGCGAGGTCGGGGTGGCGGCGGGCATAGTCCAGGATCTCGTCGGCGTCCAGCTTCCGCTCGTCGCGGGGCACCACGAAGGCGGTCACCACCTGGCCCCAGCGCTCGTCGGGCAGGCCGCAGACCACCACCTCGGCCACCTCCGGGTGCCGAGCGATCACGTCCTCGACCTGGATCGGGTAGACGTTCTCGCCCCCGGTGATGATCATGTCGTCCACCCGACCCTCCACCCAGAGGTCGCCCTCGGCGTCCAGCCGGCCCAGGTCGCCGGTGAAGTACCAGCCCTCGCGCAGGGCGGCCTCGGTCGCCTCCGGGCGGTGGAGGTAGCCGGTGAAGGCCTCGTCCCCCTCGGCCGAGGCGATGACCTCGCCCACCTCGCCCGTGGCCACTCGCTCCTCCGGGCCGACCCGGCGCTCCCGGCTCGCCGTCACCAGCCGGATGCGGGCGTGGAGGCCCGGCCGGCCGGCGCAACCCGGCTTCTCCCGCTGTCGGTCGGAGACGGTGAAGGTGTAGATCTCGGTCGACCCGTAGTGGTTGACGAAGACCTCGGGGTCGAAGGCGGTCACGCAGGCCTCGACCAGCGAGGGCCACATCGCCGCCCCGGCGTAGGCCAGCCGGCGGCAGGCGGGCAGCGTGGTGCCCTCCCTCCGCAGGCGCTCCAGCAGCAGGTGGTAGGCGGTGGGGACCAGGTACAGGCTCGATACCGCGTGCCGGGCCAAAAGCTCGAGCACGGGCCCGTCAGCGATCGATCCCACGGGCACGTAGAGCCCGTTGACCAGGATCATGGCGAGCAGGGAGCGGATGCCCATGGTGTGGGCCATGGGCATGGCCCCCAGGGTTCGCTCCCCGGGCCGGTAGCCGCACTGGACGACGTGGGCCACGCTGGCCGCGTACTCGGCCCGGTGCGTTCGCGGCACCCCCTTGGGCAGCCCGGTGGTGCCGGCGGTGTAGAGGATGACGCTGAGGTCGGTGTCGCGGTTGGGCGGGGAGGCGACCGGCTCGGCCGCCTCCGCCGCTCCCAGCTCGCTCACGTGCCGGGTCAGGCGGGGCGCCCGGTCCAGCCGGTGGACGGCGTCGCCGCTGCTGTCGTCGTAGAAGAGCGCCACCGCGCCGCTGTCGGCGAGGACGTGGCCCAGCTCCCGGACCGGGAAGCGGAAATTGACGGGGACGCAGACGGCACCGGCCAGCTGGACGGCCAGGTAGAGGGTGGCCAGCTCCGCCCGGTTGCGCATCGACATCGCCACCCGGTCCCCGGGTCGCACCCCCTGGGCCCGGAGCCAGCCGGCCAGGGCGGCGGCGCGGCGGTACCAGCCGCCGTAGTCGAGGACTCCCTCCTCGCCCACCACCCCGGGCAGCTCGGGGTGGCGGAGCGCCGCCGTCTCGAAGGCCCATCCGATGTGCATCCGTCCCTCCCGGCAACGGCCGGCCGCGCCCGGTCACCCGTGGTCTCGGCCGCCCCGCGGCCCGACCCCGGGCGCAAAGCGGCGGGCCACCGGCCGGCCTCCCCGCTCTCATTTTCCCCGACCCCGGCCCGGGCCGCGGCCCTGGCCTCGCTCCGGCCGGCGGCGTAAGCTCCCCGCAGCCATGGTCCTGTTCGCCGACTTCAACTGCCCGTACAGCTACGCCCTCCACGAGCGGCTGCGGGCCATGGGGGCGGAGGTCGAGTGGCGCGGGGTCGAGCACGCGCCCGGGCTGCCCGTGCCCGCGGCCCCGCCCTCCGATCGGGCCGGGTTCGAGCGGGAGGTGGCGGAGGTTCGGGCCCTGGCCGAGGAGGTGCCGCTGCGTGCGCCCGCCCGGCTCCCCGCCAGCAGCCTCGCGCTCGCCCTGGCCGCCCGGGCGGCGGACCTCGATCCGGCCCGCGCCGCCGACCTCCGCAGCCGGGTCTTCCGGGCGCTCTGGGTGGAGGGACGCGACATCTCCGACCCGGCGGTGCTGCGCGAGCTGGCCCGGGCGGCGGGGTTGCCGCCGGCCCTGGTGGACGGGCCGGGGCGGGTCGAGCTGGCCCGGAGCCCGACCGGCGGCGTCCCCGCCCTGGTCCGCGACGACGGGCGGGTCTTGAAGGGGCTGGTCGACCCGGCACCGCTCCGCGACTTCCTGGCCGGGATCACCGAGGGCGACGTGGAGGGGGCCTGGTAGGCCGCAGCCGGCGTCGCCATCGATCGCCGGGCGGATCAGGCCGAAGACGCGGCCGGGCCGCCGGGCTCGGGGTGGAGGCCGTCCCGGCCGCCCTCGCCCCCCGGCAGGGGGCGGTCCTCCGGCTCGGGGCATTGGTCCAGGACGGCGCCTGCCGCCCTGGCCAATAGCCGGGCGATGCCCCGGTCCTCCAGCCCCAGGCCGGACAGCAGCTCCCAGGTCCGGAAGTCGAGCGCGAGGCGGATCAGGGCCTGGGCGGCGAGCGGTGTCCGGCCCCCTCCCAGGCGGTCGGCGTAGGCCCGGGCGAGGGCGTCGAACCGGGCGTCGAGCGTCCGCTCCAGGAGCCGGTCGAGCTCCGGGACCAGGTGGCGATCGCGGTGCACGTGCCGTTGCATGGCCTGGTTGGCCCGGAACCAGCCGTAGAGCGCGCTCAGGGCCTGCTCGAGCCGGGCCCGAGGGTCTCCGGCGTCGGGGTCCAGGTCGGGGGGCGGGCTCTGGGCCAGGAAGTGGCCCTGGCAGGCGGCGAAGAGCTGGGCGGGGTCGGGGAAGGTCTTGTAGACGGTGAGGCGCTGGACGCCGGCCCGGCGGGCGATGTCGGCGATCGTGGTCCGGGCCGGCCCCACCTCCTCGTGCAGGGCGGCGGTGGCGGCCACGATCCGTTCCCGCGTCCGCCGCTGACGCTCGGCCCGGGCCTTGAGCTGGTACCTGCGCTTTTGAGTTGACACCTCGTTCACCTATTAGAGTATGATGTTTGTGATCGATGAACGTCGTGTTCATTTATTGAGGAGGCGCGGCGATGGAAGCACGAGAGACGGTGGTCCTGCCCGCCGGCCAGGGCCGGATGGGCTGGATCGGAGGGCTCGGGGTGCGGTTCATGATCCCGGGGTCGGCGACGAGGGAGGGCTTCGCGCTGGTCGAGCACCCGCTGAGGCCGCGGGCGCTGGCCGCGCCCCTGCACCGCCACAGCCGGGAGGACGAGTACAGCTTCGTCCTGCGCGGGCAGGTCGGAGCCCGGCTGGGCGAGGAGGTGGTCTACGGGAAGCCCGGCGATGTGATCTTCAAGCCCCGTGGCCAGTGGCACACCTTCTGGAACGCCGGCGACACCGAGGCCAGCCTGCTGGAGATGATCGCGCCGGCCGGGTTCGAGCGCTACTTCGAGAAGCTGTTGGAGGTGTTCGCCGACGGCCTCCCGGATCCGGAGGCGATCGCCCGGGTGGCAGCGGACTACGGCCTGGAGTTCGACTTCACCAGCCTTCCCCGGCTGGTCGCCGAGCACGGCGTCCGCTTCGGCTGACGCCGCCGGTCGAGATGCGGCCCCGGTCGCCGGGCCGTGTGCCGGCGACCGGGCCGGGTCGGTGGAGCCGGCGACGCCGGCCGCCGGGCGCTCCCCGGCGGCCGGCGCCTCCCTTCGGCTGCCGGTCGCTCAGACGAAGTGGGCGGTCTTGAAGTAGGTGACGAACACGATGTCGGTGGCCACCACCCCGGCCACGCGCTTGGAGGTGATCCCGACCACGACGTTGTAGTAGAGGGGCATGGAAGGGGCGAGGTCGAAAAGCACCTTGTTGAG
>DASRBU010000425.1:0-3073 GCA_035653475.1 Candidatus Dormiibacterota bacterium
GGCGGCGTCGTTCAGGCACTGGCCGGTGACGATGCCGTCACCGCCGAAGAAGGGCGCGTCGGCCGGGAAGATCCCCTTCATCTGGGCCCGGACCACGCAGGCCTTGTTGGAGTCGGTGCCGCCCACGTAGACGGCCTGGGCTCCGGCGTCCCGGGCCCGGCTCAGGAAGGAGCGGAAGTCGTTGGTCGAGTTCGGGTCGTAGTCCTGAGGGCCGAGCACGACCTGGCCGCCGAGCTTCTGGAACTGGGCGGCGAAGGTCTTGGCGATGCCCTGGCCGTAGACCTCGGCGTCGTCGAGCACGGCCACCTTGGTCAGGTGCAGCGTGTTGTAGGCGTAGTCGGCGTTGGCCGGCCCCTGATGGTCGTCGGTGCCGGCCACCCGGAAGTAGTTGTTCTGGCCGCTGGGGCGCAGCGACTGCGGGGTGAAGCCGGCGTACTTGTCGCAGCCGCCGAACGCCTCCACCTCCTTGGTCAGGCAGGGGTTGGTGTTGGCCGGGCTGATCATGGCCAGGTTGCCGCGGTTGGCCACCGGGATCTCCGCCTGCCCCACGTTCGAGTTGAAGGGCCCGACCATGGCCAGGACCTTGCTGTTGGAGAGGAACTGCTGGACGTTCTGGGCCCCCTTCTGGGGGTTGTGCTGGCCGTTGACGGCGTCGTCCAGGGACACGACCCCGATCTTGAAGCCGTCCACGGTCGGGTGCTGCTGCACGGCGAATTTGACACCGTTCAGCGTCGGGACGCCGTTGGAGGCCTCGGCCCCCGACATGGGCAGGTCGACCCCGATGTCGATCTCGCCCTTGGTGCCGCCACCTCCCCCGCCGCCGGTGGCACCGCAGGCCCAGGCGAACACCATCGCTCCCGCGACCAGAGCGAGGGTTCTGAACCGAAAGCTTCCGGTCATGAAGCATCCCCCTCGGAACTATTCCTCGAAACTCGCGCCCCTGGCCCCGCCCTCTTCCCGGCCTTGCTCGGGCCGGGGCGAGCGTGCGCCGACGGGGCCTGCCGGCACTCCACGGGACACTATTCGCAGCGGAGGGACCGGTGTCAAGGCATCGATGCGGGCCGACGACCCCCCTCGAGCGGCAGCGGCCGGCGGGGAGGCGGTTTTGTCCGTGACCTGGCAACCGGCGCACCGCCGCGGGGCGCGGGACCGGCGCGTCCCCGGCCGCCCCGCGCGTGGGAGGGCACACCGTATACTTGCGCCTTCGGAGCGGCGGGCGGCCGGTGGAGGCTCGATGGCCGCTGCCCGCCCCCGCTGAGGATGGAGATCAACCACCTGGAGCATGCGCGTTGACGACCCAGACCAAGGAACCCTCCCGGCCCCGGTCCGCCTACGTGGACGAGGCCATCCAGCTGGCCGTGGACGGCCGCTGGGAGGAGGCGGTCGAGCTCAACCGGTACATCCTGGCCACCTTCGGCCCTGACGAGGCGACCCACAACCGCCTGGGCAAGGCGCTGACCGAGCTGGGGCGGCTGGAGGAGGCCAAGGCGGCCTACGACGCCTGCCTCTCCATCAATCCCTTGAACCTGGTGGCCCGGAAGAACTCGAGCAAGCTGGAGAGCCTGCTCAACGCCAAGGAGGCCCTGAAGGGCGGCGGGGTCAAGGTGGACCTCAACCTCTTCGTCGAGGAGATGGGCAAGACGACCACGACCACCCTGCGCGAGGTGGCCGAGGACGTCTGCTCGAAGGTCGCCCCCGGCGACGTGGCCGAGCTGCGCGTCGACGGCGACAGCATCGAGGTGGACACCGTGCGCGGGGTCCGGGTGGGCAGCCTGGAGCCGAAGCTGGCCCGCCGGCTGATCAAGTTCATCCAGGGCGGCAACCGGTACCAGGCGGGCATCACCTCCTGCGAGGGCGACACCGTCCGGGTGATCGTGCGCGAGGTCTACCAGGACCCCAAGTTCGCCGGCAAGCCCAGCTTCCCGATCGTGCGCCGGCGGGAGGAGTTCCGCCCCTACACCCGGGAGAGCCTGGTCGCGCGCGAGGCCTACGAGCCGGTGGAGGAGGAGCTCGAGGAGGAGCCGGCCATGGCGGCCGGGCTCGATCTGGACGAGGACGAGGAGGGCATGCACGAGGTCGGCCTCGAGGACGTCGATGCCGACCTGGACTTCGGCGAGGACGTCGGCGGGCTGGGGATGGACGAGGACGACGAAGGTGACGAGCCCGAGTGACGGCGCCCAGGGCGCCGCGGCCCCGGCCGGGAGGTGCCTTCACCGCCCCTGAGCCGGCGGGTCGCGTCGCCGCCCCCCGGGACGTCCCCGGCCTGCGGGACCTGCTGCCCGAGGAGGCCGAGGCCATGCGGGCCACCCAGGAGGCCGTCCTGGCCGAGATGCGCCGCTGGGGCTACCGGCTGGTGGTCACGCCGACGCTGGAGCGCCTGGACGTCCTGGCCTTGGGGCTGGACGGCGAGCAGCAACGCCGGCTCTTCAAGCTGACCGACGGCGACGGGTCGGTGCTGGCACTGGTCGGGGAGCGGACCATCCCCGTCGCCCGGCTGGTCGCGAGCAAGCTCCGATCGGTGCCGCTGCCGCTGCGCCTCTGCTACGCGGGACCGGTGCTCACCAACGACCCCGGACGTTTCGTCCGCCGCCGCGAGGCGCACCAGGTGGGCGCCGAGCTGGTGGGCGCCTCGGGGCCGGTGGCCGACGCCGAGGTCATCGCCATGGCGGTGCGCTGCCTGGACGCGGCCGGCCTGCGCCGCTACCAGGTCGACGTGGGCCACGCCGAGTTCTTCCGCGGGCTGCTGGACAGCAGCGAGCTGCCGGGGGCGCTCAAATCCGGGGTGGAGGCCGCCCTGGGCCGGCGCGACTTCGTGGCCCTGGCCGAGCTGCTGGAGTCGACCACCCTGCGCAACGCCGAGCACGAGCTGCTCCTGCGCTTCCCGGCCCTGCGGGGCGGGGCGGAGATCCTGGAGGCCGCCGGGACCCTGGTTCGCAACCGCCGCTCGGAGCGGGCGCTCCAGGAGCTGGGACGGGTCCACGAGCTCCTGCGCGCCCACGGGCTGGGCGACGCGGTCTCGTTCGACCTCGGCGCCATCCGCGACTTCGACTACTACACGGGCGTCATCTTCGAG
>DASRBU010000426.1:0-16761 GCA_035653475.1 Candidatus Dormiibacterota bacterium
AGCGGACCACCGCCCTGGCCCGCGGCCTGGCCGAACGTGGCGTGGGACCTGGCGTCTCCGTCGCCCTCCTGTGTCGCAACCACCGCGGCTTCGTCGAGGCCAGCGTCGCCACCTGGAAGCTGGGCGCGACCACGATCTACCTCAACACCTCCTTCGCCGCCCCCGAGCTGACGGCCGTGCTGGAGCGGGAGCGCCCAGCCCTGCTGCTCCACGACTCCGAGTTCGAGCCGGTCGCGGCACCGGCGCCGGTCCGGCGACTGGTGGCCTGGGAGGGCGACCCGGCAGGCGAGTCACTGGAGGGGCTGATCCGGGCCCAGCGCGGCGGCGGTCCCCTGCGGCCGCCCCCCAGGCCCGGCCGGGCGGTGATCCTGACCTCGGGCACCACCGGCCGGCCCAAGGGCGCCCGGCGGCCGCTGCCGGCCGGGCTGGAGCCCGCCCTGGCCCTGCTCTCGCGCATCCCCCTGCGGGCCCGGGAGACCACGCTGATCGCGGCCCCCCTCTTCCACGCCTGGGGCTTCGCCCACCTGATCCTCTCCCTGCTCTTGGGCTCCACCCTGGTGCTCCAGCGCCGCTTCGACCCGGAACGGACCCTGGAGGCGCTGGAACGCCATCGGGTCGAGGCCCTGGTGGCGGTGCCGGTCATGCTCCAGCGGATGCTGGAGCTACCCCCGGAGATCCGCCGGCGGTACGACATCTCCTCCCTGCGGGTGACGGCGGTGAGCGGCGAGGCCCTGCTCGGGGACCTCGCCATCCGTTTCATGGACGCCTTCGGCGACGTCCTCTACAACCTGTACGGGTCGACCGAGGTCGGGTTCGCGGCCGTGGCCACGCCCGAGGAGATGCGGCGCTGGCCGGGCACCGCCGGCCGGCCGCCCCGGGGCACTCGGCTGCGCCTGCTCGACCCGGACGGCCGCGAGGTCGCCCCCGGGGAGACGGGCAGGATCTTCGTGCGCAGCCACCTCCTCTTCGACGGCTACACGGGCGGGGAGGAGCGGGAGAGCCGGGACGGCTTCCTCGCCACCGGGGACCTCGGGCGGCTGGACGCCGGGGGGCTCCTGTTCGTGGAGGGACGCGACGACGACATGATCGTGTCCGGCGGCGAGAACGTCTATCCCCAGGAGGTGGAGGACCTGCTCTCCCGGCATCCGGACGTCCTGGAGGTGGCGGTGGTCGGGGTGCCGGATCCCGAGTTCGGGCAGGCGCTGCGGGCCTACGTGGTGCCCAGGCCGGGGGCCCGCCTCGACGCCGAGGCGGTGCGGGAGCACGTGCGCGCCAACCTCGCCCGCTACAAGGTGCCGCGCTCGGTGGTCTTCACCGACCGGCTGCCCCGAACCGCCTCCGGCAAGGTGCTGCGGGCGCAGCTCCTCGCCGGAGGCGGCTGAGCCTCACCGCTGGGGACGGCGAAAGAGCGTCTGGAGCTTGATGGCGAGCCCCATGTCACCCTTGATGCGGAGCCGACCGCCCATGAAGGCGGAAACCGGGTCCAGCTCCCCCAGCGCGATCCTGACGTAGTCGCGGGCGTCCGCCGAGAGGGTGACGCTGGGGTTGGCGACCTCGCCCCGGCCGCTCTCGGCCCGGCCGTCGGCCACCTTGACCCACCAGGTCCCGCCCTGCTCCCCGCCGAGGTCGAAGCGGAAGGTGGCATCGAGGCCGGCCGCCCGCTCGGGGATGAGCTGGGAGGGCATGACCTCGAAGACGAGGTCGGGGGTGACGTCGTCGACGTTCGGCAGCTCCGGGATCTGGGACACCGCTCCACCTCCATACCGGCCGGTCCGCCCGGCCCCTGACGTGCGCGGACGCCATCCTAGGGCATTATTGACCAAAAGTCAATAAATCCGGGAGCGACCCGGCCACCCATCCGGCCGCGTCGGGCGCCGAGGGGCGCGTTCCCCGGGCTGCGCCCCGAGGCGGACGAGGGACGTGGGGCACCCGCTCCGGCGGAGCGGGGAGGCAGGCCGCCCGGGTCCACCGGGGGCGGCCTGCCGTGCCGCCTCCCCCTCCTGCCGCCGGGCCGCTCAGCCGGCGCTCTGGCCGGACGGCGCCGGGGCGCGCGGGGCCAGAGGCAGCGGGCCCGACCCGATCCGCTGCCCGGCGGCGCTCACGATCTCCTTCAGCTCCTCGGTGGCGAACCCGCTGAAGGCGCCCCACACGTAGGCCACGATCCCCACCCCGACCTCGACCAGGGTGCCCCAGGGGAAGCCCAGAGCCGGGTTCGGGAGCGGCCCGTACTCACCCCAGTAGGAGAGCGGGAACGTGGCCAGGATCAGGAAGATCAGCCAGGCCGAGCGCTGGACGTGCCGGCGCCCCTCCTGGTTGCAGAGCGCCCAGAGGCCGATGCAGAAGAACAGCACCGCCGCCGAGAAGGCGACGTCGTAGATGGGGAAGCTCCAGCTCCCCGGGAGCACCTTGCTCCCCGCGTTGAGCGTCCACCCGCCCATGTGGTTGACGTAGATCCAGGCGGCGAGGAACACGACCCCCAGGACGACGAGCAGCCGGCGGTCGGCCCAGCCGCGGCCCCAGGCGAAGAACCAGGCGAAGAGGGGCAGCCCCACCATGACCGCCGCGAACACGTTGTCCAGCGTCGAGAAGCCGGACCAGTAGACGATCATCAGCGCGGCCAGGAACCCCACCGGCGCCCAGAACCAGGCCGCGCCCAGCCGGAAGGGGCGCGGCATGTCCGGAGCGAACCGGCGCAGGACGGGCAGCGCCACCCCACCCATGATGTAGGTGAGCACGGTGGTCGAGGTGATGAAGCCGACCAGGATGTACCAGCTGGGGGCCGGGACGAAGAAGACGCAGCCGACCACCAGCGCCCCCACCACGCTCGGCCAGGGGATGCCCCAGGGGTTCATCCGCTGGAACACCGCCGGCAGCCAGCCCGGCACGCTGAGCCCGTAGAAGACCCGGGTCGAGGTGCCGAGGTAGATCCATCCCGTCCCCGAGGGCGAGATCCCGGCGTCGATCAACAGCACCGTGCCGAACGCGGCCAGGGCGCCGAGGTTGGCGGCGGTGAGGGCGTTGTACAGGGGCCCTGCCGCCCAAGGGCTCCCGGCCAGCTTGGCCCACTGGTAGGGTTGGAGGCCGGCCGCGTGCCAGTTGAGCGCGCCGATGAAGGCGATCTGCAGCAGCACGTAGATGACCATCGCGATCACGATCGAGCCGATCGTGGCCAGCGGGATGTCGCGCTGCGGATTCTTGGCCTCGCCTCCGTAGTCCAGCGCCTGACGGAAGCCCAGGTAGGCGAAGATGACGCCCGAGGTGGCCAGGGCCTGGAAGATGGGCGCCACGCCCATGGGCGCGAAGCCCCCCGGGCCGCCGTAGTTGACGCCCTTGAAGGCCGCGAACAGGAAGCAAAAGGTCAGGACCGGGACGACGATCTTCCACCAGGTGAACCAGCGGTTCCACTCGCTGAGCAGCCTGACGCCGAAGAAGTTGAGCACGAAGAAGAGCAGCATCAGGCCGAGGCCGAAGAGGATGCCGTTGGGCCAGGCCAGCACCTGCTGGCCCTGGACCTTGGTCACGAAGTCGGCCTGAGGCCAGCGGCCGCCCAGGTAGGTGACCACCGCCTCCGCCTCGATGGTCGGCACCGAGGCGGCCGACAACCAGTAAGCCCAGCCCATGATCCAGCCGGTGTAGGCGCCGTGCGTCAACGAGGGGTAGCGCACGATCGCGCCCGTCCTGGGGATCATGCCGGCGATCTCGGCCCAGGCCAGGGAGATGCAGATCACGAAGACGCCCCCCACCGCCCAGGAGAGCACCGCCGCCGGCCCGGCCACGGCCGCCGCCTTCAGGCTCCCGAACAGCCAGCCCGAGCCGATGATCGCCCCCATGGAAAGGAAGAGCAACGACTGGAAGGGGACGGTCCGTCGCAGGTGCCGGTCCGAGGCCTCGAAGCTCGCCGAGGCCACCGGGGTCACGTCGGCCGGGACCGAGCTCGCACCCTGCTCACTCATGTCCGATCACCTCCCCACTCTCCGAATCGTGGACCCGAGTCCACTCTACGCCGCCACCGGAGGGGTGGAGAGGAGTCGGGATGACCGACGGGGCGGGAACCCGGCCCCGGCGGCGGTCGAGCCGCCACCCGGCGCTCCACCGCGGTCGCCGGCCTCCCCCAACCGGCTCACTTCCCGGATGGAAGCGGCGGACCTCGCGATGGGGTCCCCGCCGGCCTCAGTGGCCCCACATGGCGCGCGCCGCGTGCTGGACGGTCTCGGGACCGCGCTCCCCGGTGCGGATGCGGACCGCCTGCTCGACGTCCAGGACGAAGATCTTGCCGTCGCCCACCTGGCCCTGCTCGCCGGTGCGGGCGGCGCCGGCGATCATGTCGACCACCCGCTCCACGATCTCGTCCCGCATCACCGCCTCGATCTTGAGCCGAGGTCGGAGCGAGATGTTGACGGCCGTTCCCCGGTAGCGCTCGGTGTAGCCGCGCTGGGCCCCGCAGCCCTTCACCTCGGTCACGGTCACGCCGCTCACGCCGCACTCGTCGAGAACGTCCTGGACCTCCTGCAGGCGCTCGTGCCGGATGATCGCCACCACCATCTTCATGCCCTCGAAGCCTCCTGCCTGGGCACCGCCACCGGAACCTTTTCCCCGTCCGGGTGCGGGTTGACGGTCGGGAACTCAGCCGGACGATACACCCCGCCCGGCACCGGCATGAAGGCCTCCGGGTAGCCCCACATGCCATGCTCGCTGATGTCGAGGCCCTCCAGCTCCTCGGCGGCGCTGACCCTGAGCCCGATCGTCCGCCGGATCGCCCAGAACACGGCCAGGCTGAGGGCGAAGACGGTGACGAAGGCGACGGCGACCGCGACCGCCTGGGCGCCGAGCTGATGCAGGCTGCCGGTGTAGAAGAGCCCGCCCTGGCCGACGCCGTTGAACCGGGCCAGGGAGGGCACGGTGAAGAGGCCGCAGGAGAGCGTGCCCCAGATGCCGGCCAGACCGTGGGCGGAAAGACAGCCGACCGGGTCGTCGAGGTAGCGCTCGATGGCGAGGATGCCGAAGACCACGATCACCCCGGCCACGGCCCCGATCACGATCGCGGCCCAGGGCTCGACGTAGCCCGACGGTGCCGTGATCGCCACCAGAGCGGCGATGGCGCCGTTGCCGATCATGCCCACGTCCATGGTCCGGGTTCGAAGGTAGGTGGTCACCAGCGCCGTGACGGCGCCGGCCGCCGCCGCCAGGTTGGTCGTCACCACCACGTCGGCGAAGTGCAGGTTGGTGGCGTTGAGGGTCGAGCCCGGGTTGAAGCCGAACCATCCGAACCAGAGGATCAGCACCCCGAGCATGGCCAGGGGCATGTTGTGGCCGGGGATGGCGTTGGGCTGCCGCGGCCGCTCGTACTTGCCGATGCGCGGCCCCAGCAGCAGGAGGCCGGCGAAGGCCGCGGTGGCGCCGGTCAGGTGCACGACGGTGGAGCCGGCGAAGTCCTGGGCCCCGAGCGCGCTCTGGAGGAAGCCGCCGCCGAAGAGCTGGTGGCTGATCAGGGGGTAGATGAAGCCGGCGAAGGGGATGGCGAAGATCGGAAAGACGATGAACCTGGCCCGCTCCAGCATGGTCCCGGAGACGATGGCCAGGGAGACGGCGCAGAAGACGAACTGGAACCACCACTTGGCCGCCGCCGGCACCGTGCTGGCGGCCATGGCCGGCAGGTCCAGCTTCGAGCCCGGGCTGAAGGTGGGGAGGAAGCCGCTGAAGCCGATGACGGGGAAGAGCCAGTGGGCGGCGGCGCCGAAGGCGAAGGCGAAGCCCACCGCCCAGTAGACGATCGACGACACGGCCAGGTTCGTGACCACCTTGGCCACCACGGTGCCCACGTTCTTCATGCGGCTGAAGCCCACCTCGAGCATGGCGAAGCCGGCCTGCATGAACATCACCAGCACCGCCGCCACCACCACCCAGACCGTGTCGGCGCCCACCCCGGCGACCGAGGTCGCGGTGCCGTCGCCGGCCGCCAGGGCGGGCGCGGGAAGGGCCAGCAGAGGAAGGGCCAGGGCCAGGCCCAGGGCCGTTCGTCGGGCGCTCGTCCTCGTGCTCATGGCCCCCCAACCTAGGCCGGACGGCGGGGAGGCCCAACTGGTGATGGGACCGAAGCCGGACCGGGCGGGGTCGGGCGATGGACACGGGAAGGAGGGCGCCCCGGGGGCCACGTCCCGTGTGCACCGAACGAACGCCGTCGCGCCCATCTCGTGTCGTCCGCACATATAACGGCGGCCCGGATCCGCCTAGCCTGTTGGCGGTGAGCAACCCCCTTCAGGAGGCATGATGGCGATCGAGCTCCAGCGCACCACCCGGACCAGCCCGGCCGAGGTCCTGGAGAAAGCGCAGGCGGCGGGCATCAAGGTGGTCGACTTCCGTTTCGTCGACCTCCCCGGCACCTGGCAGCACTTCAGCGTCCCCCTCAGCAACCTCGACGAGGACGCCTTCACCGAGGGCGTGGGCTTCGACGGCTCCAGCATCCGCGGGTTCCAGGCGATCAACGAGAGCGACATGCTCCTCATCCCCGACCCGGACACCGCCACCGTCGACCCCATCCTCCAGGTCCCGACCCTGTTCTTGATCTGCAACGTGGTCGACCCGGTGACCCGCCAGAGCTACAGCCGCGATCCTCGCCACATCGGCCAGAAGGCCGAGGCCTACCTGGCCCGGAGCGGCATCGCGGACGTGAGCTACTGGGGACCCGAGGCCGAGTTCTACATCTTCAACAGCATCCGCTTCGACCAGAACGCCTTCAGCGGCTACTACTTCGTCGACTCCGAGGAGGGGATCTGGAACTCGGGCAAGGACACCAGCGCCAACCTGGCCAACCGCCCCCGGTTCAAAGAGGGCTACTTCCCCGTCCCGCCGGTGGACAAGCTGCAGGATCTCCGCTCCGAGATCATGCTCAAGATGATCGAGGCCGGGATCGACGTCGAGGTGCACCACCACGAGGTGGGCACGGCCGGACAGGCAGAGATCGACCTCCGGTTCAACACCCTCACCCGGATGGGCGACGCCGTGCTGCTCTACAAGTACATCGTCAAGAACGTCTGCCAGCAGCACGGCTACGTGGCCACCTTCATGCCCAAGCCCCTCTTCGGGGACAACGGCTCGGGCATGCACACCCACCAGAGTCTCTGGAAGGACGGCGCCAACCTCTTCTTCGACGAGAAGGGGTACGCGCTCCTGAGCGACGAGGCGCGCTGGTACATCGGCGGCCTGCTGAAGCACGCCCCGGCCTTGCTGGCCTTCTGCGCCCCCACCACCAACTCCTACCGGCGCCTGGTGCCCGGCTACGAGGCGCCCATCAACCTCGTCTACTCGCAGCGCAACCGCTCGGCCTGCGTGCGCATCCCCGTGTACTCGACCAGCCCCCGCTCGAAGCGCATCGAGTTCCGGCCCCCGGACCCGACCGCGAATCCCTATCTGGCCTTCGCGGCCATGCTCATGGCCGGCCTGGACGGGATCCGGAACCGCATCGAGCCCCCCGACCCCGTCGACAAGGACCTCTACGAGCTCGAGGGCGAGGAGAAGGCGCGGATCCAGAGCGTGCCCGGCTCCCTGGCCGAGGTGCTGCGGGCGCTGGAGGCGGACCACGACTTCCTCCTCGAGGGCGAGGTGTTCACGCCCGACGTCATCCGGACCTGGATCGAGTACAAGTGGGTCAGGGAGGTGGAGCCGGTGGCGCTCCGCCCCCACCCCTGGGAGTTCTACCTCTACCACGACGCCTAGGCGCAGCCGCGCCGGGGGAGGGGCGCCCCTCCCCCGGCCGGGCGGCCAGGCGTGAGGCGACCTCGGGCGTCCTCAGCCCGGGCCCCCGGCGAGGGAGGTCGTGGGGATCGGAGCCCGGTCCGGCCCGCGGCCGGCCCCCATGGTGGCGGCCCGCTCAGGCCCTGAGTCGGAACCAGAGCACCTGCTGCGGTTCCAGCTCACCTCGGACCTTGGCCGCCCGCTCCGCTGCCGAGGCGGCCTCCAGGGGGCCCGGGAACGGACCTCCCCGCTCCCCGTCGAGCTCGTAGCGCCAGCCGTCCCCTTCCCGCCCGATCGTGCAATCCACGCCCGGGTCCGGGTTGCCCGCCCGGCGCGAGGGGCCGTAGGGCCCGGCGGCCTGGGCCAGCCGTACCACGTGGTCGAGGGACACCGGCTCCAGCCCCCGGAAGAACCCGGGCAGGCCCGGCCGTCTCCAGAACGCCCAGCGCTCGCTCCTGGGGTCGTAGGTGCCGGCCAGGTTGGGCGCGGACTCGCTGGACGAGAACCAGAGCTCGACCGGCTTGCGCAGCCGGGGCGCCACCGCCGCCACCGCGAGCATGGCGTCCTCGGGACGCTCCTCGGGCTCCAGCTCCACCACCAGGTCGACGTCCCGCGCGCGTCGCTTCAACGTCTTCAGGCTGCCAAAGAGGAAGAACCTCACGCCGACCTCACCAGCTCATCGACACGGCATCGGAGCACCGTGCATCCGACTCCGGACCTCACATCCCAAGCATGGCCCGCGCGCGCAGGGCGATGGCGATCGCAACTCGCGTCTCCGGGTCGTCCAGCGAAAGCCCGGTCAGGGCCTCGATGCGCTCGACGCGGTAGGCCATCGAGTTGATGTGGATGCCGAGCTGACGGGCCGCCGCCCGGCGTATCCAGCGGGCGGCGACCAGCGCCTCCAGCGTCTCCAGCAGGGGCGTCTCCCGGGATTCGGCGTACCTCAGCAGGGGACCCAGCATCTCGTCCACGAAGCGCCGGAGGGCCTCGGGCGACTGCACCTCGAGCAGGAGGCGGAAGGCCCCCAGGGAGCGGTAGGAGGTGACCCGCGCGCGTCCGCCCGCCCGACGCGACAGCCGGAGCGCCTGGCGTGCCTCCTGGTGGGAACGGGCCAGCTCGGCCACCGACCGGGCCAGGTTGCCGATCCCGGCCGAGACCGTGGCCGGTCGCAGGACCGACCCGGCGGCGGAGAGCAGGGTGTGGGCCACCCGCTCCACGGTCGCGAGGTCGGGGGCGGCCTCCTCCGGGATCAGGACCACCGCCCCCGAGGACCGAACGACCGGGAGCCCGCCCGGGATCTGGCGCCGCACCACGCCGCCCAGGACCAGGTCCAGCCGGTCCTGCCGGCTGCGCCGGGCGGCGTCGGCCTCGTGCGGGCCGTCGTCGGGCTCGAGGACCACCGCCCAGCCCCGGTGGGGGAGCCGGTGGCCGAGCCGCTCCGCCTGCAGGGCCAGTCGCTCGGCCTCCTCGGCGTCCAGACCTCCGGCGAGCACCTCCTCCACCAGGTCACCGCGCAGGCGGCGCTCGACCTCGGCTGCCGCCCGCTCTTTGGAGAGCTCGAGGGCGAGGACGGTGGAGCCGTGCTCCAGGGTCCGCCGGCGCCCGTCCTCGTCCCGCTCCTGGTCCGGCACCACCACCGCCAGCACGCCGAGCAGATCCGCCCCGGCCCGGACCGGCACCAGGTCGAGGAGCCGCGGCGACCGGCCCGCGCTGATCCTGACCGGGCGGGAGCCCACGGCCAGCACCGCCTGGGGAAGGTGGATGCGGGCGGGCAGACCGTCCCCGTGACCCGTGCCTCGGACCCGGAAGCCCTCGGCCGAGTAGAGCGCCGCCCGTCCCCCGGCCAGCCCCCCCACCGCCTCCAGGATGGCCGGGATGCCGGCCCCCTCCAGCGAGAGGCGGGTGAAGCGCTCGTGGATGTCGTGGGAGTGCCGCAACGCCGCCAGCTGGGTCTCCAGCCGGCGCTGGAGCTCGCTCCGCTCCAGGATGCCGGCCACCTGGCCGGCGATGGCGAGCAGGAAGTCGACGTCGTCCTGGGTGAACTCCCGACGCTCGACGGTCTGGACGTTGAGCACCCCCACCAGCCGCGGCCCGGACTCGATCGGGACCGAGAGCATGGAGGTGAAGCGCTCCTCGTCGAGACCTGGGACCCACTTCCAGTGGGGATCCCGGTGCACGTCCACCACCCGCAGCGGACGGCGGCTCTGCGCCACCCAGCCGGTGACGCCCTCGCCCAGCGCCATCGTCACCCTGCCCACCATCCCCTCGTTGAGGCCGTTGGTGGCGGTGAGGGTCAGGTGCTGGCCGGTGGGGTCGAGGAGGTAGAGGGAGCAGACGTCGGTGCCGATGGCAGAGGTGGTCTCACGGATGATGAGCTCCAGCAGCTCGTCGGAGTCCATCGTCGACGCCGCCGACCGCGACAGCCGCTGCAGGAACTCCAGCTCCCGGAGGGCGAGCCGCAGGTCGCGCTCGCGGCCGACGTGCACCCGCACGCCGTCAACGTTAGCCGCCGGGTCGAGCTCCGAGATCGGGTGGTTCACATGAGCCGCCAGCGAAAGGGCCGTTTGGGCCGAACGATGGGTGAATACTACGAGATCCACCGTCTGCTCCACACGATCTCCTCATCGAGAGCGGCAAGGGCGAAGGGAGGGTCGCCGGAGGGCTCGGTGGGGCTGGGATGACGGCATTCGAGTGACGTGGTTCCTGGAGGGGAAGCGCACCTCTCGACTCCCGCAGCCATGCGGAAGCACGAACGAGCAGTGCCCTCACGGCGACTCCTCCCATCTACAGACGCGCCGCGGTCGGCGATTGATCGAAGGCCGACCATCCGGTGGGCGTCGAGGCTTGATGGATAGAGTCCAATAATTTCGTTAGACTCAATCCAATGATTGCCCCGAACCCCGCCGACGAGCACGAACTCCACCGGCAGATCGCGGCCGTCCGCGCCTTCAACCGCTTCTGGACCATGGTCGTCGCCCTGCTCGACGCCGGCGTGCACGACAGCCCGTACAACCTCACCGAGGCACGGGTGATCTACGAGCTGGCCCAGGTCGACCGGATGGACCTCCTGGACCTGCGGCGCCGCCTCGAGCTGGACCCCTCGTACCTGAGTCGCATCGTCGGCCGCTTCCGGGCCGACGGCCTGCTGGAGGCGAACCCCTCCCCCCGCGACCGGCGGCGTCAGGTGCTCGGTCTGACCGACCGCGGTCGCGAGGTGTTCGCGATGCTCGACCAGCGGTCGACGGCGGAGAGCCGGGCGCTGCTCACCCGGCTCGACCCCGAGGACCGGCGCCGGTTGGTGGCGGCGATGACCACCATCCGTGAGCTGGTGGAGCGCGCTCGTCCGCCCACCCCCTATCGCCTCCGGTCGCTGCGGCCCGGGGATCTCGGCTGGGTCGTCCAGCGCCACGGGGCGCTCTACGCCGAGGAGTACGGCTGGGACGCCAGCTTCGAGGCCCTGGTCGCCCGCATCGTCGCCGACTACGCGGAGCGGCGGCGGGAGGGGCGGGACGAGGCCTGGATCGCCGAGCTGGAGGGCGAGCCGGTGGGCTGCGTGCTCTGCGTGGAGAAGGACCCGGACACCGCCCAGCTGCGCCTGCTCCTGGTCGAGCCCCGGGCCCGGGGCCTGGGCATCGGCCGGCGCCTGGTCGACGAGTGCATCTCCTTCGCCCGCGCCGCCGGCTACCGGCGGATCGTGCTCTGGACCAACGACGTCCTGGTCTCGGCCCGGCGCATCTACCAGGCAGCCGGCTTCCGGCTGGTCGAGCAGGAGCGCCACCACCGCTTCGGCCACGACCTGGTCGGCCAGACCTGGGTGCTCGACCTGGAGCCGGCCTGAGCGCGGATCGGCGGAGCCGGCCCGCGGCACCGGAAGGCGAGGTCCGCCCTCGGAGCGAGAGGAGAGATCGCGGCCTTACCTCCCACGAGGCAGGTCGCAGCCGGCCTGCCCATCGTCGATGGCGTGCTGGCTTGCCGGTACGCTGGCGAAGGGCCTGGGGTGAAGACGACCACCGAGATCGACACCAGCCTGCGGAGGGCGGCCAAAGCGGCCGCGCTTGGCCTCGGGCTCGAGGAGGACCAGGTCCATGAGGAGCGCCGCACGTACCTCGGCTGGGACCTCCTCGACGAGCTGCTGGCGCGTCATAGCGACCTGACCGAGACGAAGCCATGCGGATCGCCCTGGAGGAGGTGGCCCAGGTGCGCGCCGTCCGGTTCGGCGGACGCCCGGTCCGGCCAGTGCCGGGGCGCCCGGAAGAGGGAGCGCTGCGGATCGTCCCCGACACCAAACGTCCTGGTGTCGGCCCTCTTGCCGCCGCTGGGGACGACCGGAGCGGTCCTACGAGCGTGCCGCGACGGCCAGGTTCCGTTCGTCGTCTGTCCCGAGCTGTCGGCCGAGCCGAGCGACGTCCTCTCGCGGCCAATGGTGCGGCGCGGACCACCGCCGAGCAGCCCCCGCGGCCTTCGCGGTCCTGCTCCGATCGGCGTGCGAGCTGCGGGCCGACCCCGGAATGCCCTCCTCCCTCACCCCGGATCCCAAGGATGATCCCCTCGTCGCCCCGGCGCGGGCGGCCGAGGTCGGCCACGTGGTCTGCGGCGACCCGCACCTGAGCGAGGCCGCCGGGTGGCTGGTCCTCACCCCCGCCGCCTTCGTGGAGCGGCTGGAACGCCGCGGCTGGAGCCGATCGTAGGGCCACGAGCCGGGCAGCCGCCGAGCCGACGGCAGGTCGAGGAGCAGCGCCACCACCGCTTCGGCCACGACCTGGTTGGTGGCCCGGGCTCTCGAGCCGGAACCGGCCTGAGCGGGGCCGGGCGGTCCGCGCCCGGGCTCCTCGCCCTCGCCCGCGCTCGGTCGGCGAGGCAGGGCTCACCACCACCTGGGGGACACAGGGGCGGGAGGCCCCCGGCTTCAGCTGGGAGGTTCATGACTCCAGGCCGTTCAGGACGGCCGCGACCGACACCTCGGCGGCACAGACGTGCTCGTCCGCGGCTCCGTAGTAGAGGGTGAGCCGGTCCCCGTCGAGGAAGGCGCCGGTCGCGAAGACCACGTTGCGGTAGAAGCCCTGTCGCTCGTACTCGGCCAGCGGGGCCACGATCGGGTCCCGGGAGCGCGCCAGGACACGGGAGGGATCGCGCGCATCGAGCAGCACCGCGCCCAGGCAATAGCGGTCGTCGCGATCCGCGCCGTGGTAGATCTCGAGCCAACCCTCGGAGATCCGCACCGGCGGCGCCCCGGCGCCGACCTTGGCCTCGTCCCAGGTGCCGGGGCGCGGCCGCACCAGGCACTGGTGACCTCCCCAGTGGACGAGGTCAGGCGAACGGGCGAGCCACATGGAGAGCCCGCCCAGCCCGGCCGAGACCGGACGGTGCAGGATCAGGTGCTCACCGTCCACTCGCTCCGGGAAGAGCACGCAGTCCTTGTTGGGCGGGGGCAGGATCATCCCTCGGCGGCGGAAGGAGGCCCAGTCGGAGGTGGTGACGAGGCCTACCCCGAAGCCGTCCGGCGACACGGCCGTGTAGGTGAGGTGGAACTCACCGTCGAGCTCGGTCACCCGGCCGTCCTCGACGCCGAAGCGCTCGAGGGGGCCCCGCCCTTCGAGGATCGGCCGGGGCTCGACCCGAAAGCGCCGGCCGTCCTCGCTGGAGGCGAGCCGCAGGTGGGAGAGCGTGGTCAGGTACCAGCGGCCGCGCCAGCGGAAGCCGCGTGGCTCACGCTCGCCCAGGTGGGGATCGTCCTTGGCCACGCGCAGGATCCGCAGCCCCCCGGGCGTCTCCGGGTCGAGGATGGGGGCCGTGAGCGTCCCCGCGTCCGCGACCGCGCGTTCCGCGACCCGGAGCAGGAGCCAGGTGCGCCCTCGCCAGCGGAAGGCGCCCGGGTTGAGCACGCCCGCGACCTCCAGTCCGGGGCGGCTGGGCGGGACGTCGGCCGGCGACAGGATGGGGTTCCCGGTGAACCGTTCGGCCAGGTCGCCCTCGCACCTCATCCTCGCTCCTCGCCCAGGGCGGAGCCGAAGGCGGGGAGGGTGACGGCTCCCCCAGCGGGAGCAACGACCGTCGCCACCCGGCGGCCCTCGCCGTCGTAGACCGAGACCCTCCAGCCCCCGGCGTCGGCCGGGAGGGTCGCGGTCGCGGGCGTCCCGGACAGGCTCCGGTAGAGGGCCAGTCGGGAGCCGTCGCCGGCGGCGAGCAACCTTGACTCCACCAGGGGCTGGAGGATGACGGCATCGACCCGAGCCTCCAGCGCGCCCTGGCCGGCGTAGGCCAGGGTCACCCGATGGGCCCCGGCCGAGAGCGCACCGGGGACGGGGACGGTGTCGATCCAGAGGTAGTCCGGGTTGGGCGAGACGCCCTGCGCGCCGGCGCCGCCCTCGGGGTCGACGCCGACCGGCAAGCCATCGACCCGCACCTCGACGCCCACCGCCTCGAGGGGAGCGATCCGACGGTCGACCACCAGCTCCAGCAGATAACGGCCGGGGGCGGGCGCCGTCACGGTCAGGGTGTCGGCGCCGCCCGGGCCGAGGGCGACGTAGGCCCCGCCGCCCCACAGCGCCTCACCCGTCCAGGGCGAGGAGGGCACGACCTCCCTCGCCTCGCCGCTCAGCCGCCCGGACTCCGCCTGCACCTGCTGATAGCCCACGCCGGACACCAGGGTGTCGTAGCCGAGGTAGCGTCGTGCCACCGGGTCGCGCTCGACCTCCATCAGCGCCAGCAGCCCTTCGATCGTGGACTCCGCTCCGGAGTTGCGGTTGACGGTGCCGTCGCCGCCGATGCCGTCCAGCACCACCCCGGTGGCGGGATCGTACATCGGCCGATGCGCGGGGTTGTCACCGAGCAACCACCCGGCCGCGACGCCGGCCCAGCGCCGGAAGACGTCCCGCCCCGTGGCCTCGCCCACCTGGAGCAGGCCGTCCACGGTGGCCTCGTCGCCGTAGGCGATCTGGGTGAGGTCGTCGGGCGCCGGCAGCAGCCCGTTGATGGGTCCGAACGAGAGCTGTTGGTGGAGCTCGAAGGAGGCGGCGTCGCGCGTCGCCGCCTCCAGCCAGCCGGGCCGGCCCAGCGGCCTCGCTGCCCCGGCCAGGGCAGCGGCCATGTGCGCCCCCCAGGCGTGCCAGTCGCTGACCGACAGCGTCCAGGGCATGAGCGCCTGCCAGGGCCAGTCGCCGGGGTCGCCGAGCTGGTAGGCGGCGATGCCCTGGCCCAGCTCGTCCGCCAGCCGACGGGCCTCCGGGTCGCCAGCGGCGGTGACGAAGGCGGTCAGGCCGAGCAGCGCCTCCGAGGAGGCATCGGCCCCATCGGCGATCAGCCAGGACGGGGTGCGGTAGCCGTGCAGGATGGCGAAGCTGCCGAACCGAGGTCCGACCAGCTCCGCCTCCAGCTTCCGCACGGCCAGTCGCATCCGGTCGGCGAGCACGGCGGCGAAGGGCCGGTCGAGATCCCGGAAGGTGGCGTAGCCCTCACCCAGGGCCCAGATCGAGCGCGCCATCCAGTACGAGGCACCGGCGTCGGACGGGTTGGGTGCGTCGGGTGGGTTCGGGCTCGGGTTCAGCGCCCCCGAGGGCTGCATCCAGAGCACGAAGTTGCCCGCGTTCGGCCCCGTGGTCGTCTGCATGTAGAGCACGAAGCGGAGCGCGCCCCGGGCCAGATCCAGGCTGTGACGGTCGTGGTGCTGACGGAAGTGGGTGAGGTAGACGACCGCCGCCCGGCTCACGTCGTCGGTGTCGAAGGCGCCCTGGCCGTAGGTGCCCGTGGCGGGATCGTAGGCGCCGCCGCCGAGGCGCCGGTAGCCGCCAGTGGCAGGGTCGTAGTCGGCGTAGACCCACCAGGTGTCGATGGGCAGGCCCGGCTCGGTGGTCGAGTGACCCTGGGGCGGGTTGGTCGGGTAGGGCACCGAGTCGTGGAGGAAGTCGAGGTGGGCCAGGTTGACGAGGCTCTGGGCGGGCACGGCGGCGGCCGCCGCCGGGTTCGCCATCGAGAGCGCGGCCAGGGCCGCGGTCAGCAGCATGCGCATGCGTCATCCCTCCCCTTGGACGCGATCGAGGTCATCCCTTGAGGCCCGAGCCCACGCTCGACTCGACGAACTGGCGCTGGAAGAACAGGAAGAGGATCACGACCGGAGCCGCCAGGACCACCGCCCCGGCCATGAGCGCGCCCGCCGGGTTCGGCTCCCGCTGCATGACGTTGCTCATGAAGTTGGCCAGCGCCACCGCCAGCGGCTGCAGCGCCGCCTGCTTCGTGATCAGGAAGGGCCACAGGAACTCGTTCCAGGGACCGATGAAGGTGACGAGCATCGCGGTCACGATGGCCGGCCGGCTGAGCGGGACCACCACCGTGGCGAGGATGCGGAGCTCCGAGGCGCCGTCCAGCCGGGCCGCCTCGAACAGCTCGCGCGGGAGTTGCAGGAAGAACTGCCGGAAGATGAAGATGGCGGCGCTGTTGAGGGCGAAGGGCAGGACCATCCCCAGATAGCTGTCCGCTAGCCCGAAATCGCGCGCCACCAGCACGTAGAGCGGGATCAGGAGCAGCTGGAAGGGGAGCGCGAGCAGCAGCAGCATGGCGTAGAAGACGACCTCCCTCCCCCGCCAGTGGAGCTGGGCCAGCGCGTAGCCGGCCAGCAGCCCGAAGACGACGGTGCAGAAGAGGACGCCGCCGGTGAAGATGGCCGAGTTGACCAGCGATCGGCCGAGGTCGATGGCCTGATCGATGTCCGCGTAGTTGCGCAGCGAGAGTCCCACCGGCACCACGCCAGCGGGACCCACCTCGGGGCGCTGCTTCAACGAGAGCACCACCATGTAGTAGAAGGGGAAGACGAAGAGGACCGCGCCGGCCAACAACGGCAAGAGGCGGCCCAGGCCCCGCCAGGCGCGGCCTTCGCCCGCTCCGGGACGTCCTCCGGCCGATGTGGTCAGCCCGACCGCTCTCCGGTCTCGATCGACGATCGCCGCCATGGCTACTCCCTCTCCAGGACGAAGCGGTGGACGGCCGAGACCGCCAGCACACCCACGACCAGCAGCACGCCGATGGCGGCGGCGTAGC
>DASRBU010000427.1:0-2645 GCA_035653475.1 Candidatus Dormiibacterota bacterium
CGGCCGGCGACTGGCCCGGCCACGGGGGGTCCGGCCCACCCAGGCCCTGGTGCGCGAGGCCATCTTCGACCTCCTCGGTGAGGCGGTGGTCGGTGCCGAGGTCCTGGACCTCTTCGCCGGCTCGGGGGCGCTGGGCATCGAGGCGCTCTCGCATGGGGCGGCCAGGGTCACCTTCGTGGAGCGGTCCTGGGGCGCGATCGCCGCGCTCCGCCGGAACCTGTCCGCGCTGGGGCTGGAGGGACGCGCACGGGTGGTCCGGGCGGAGGTCACACGCTGGCTGGAGGCCAGCTCGGGCGCGGTCGCGGCCGCCTCGGTGGTTCTCCTCGACCCGCCCTACAATGACCCCGTCTTGGCGCGCACCCTGACCGTGCTGGATCGTCTCGTGGCCCCGGGTGCCCTGGTCGTGGCCGAGCATCCATGGCGCTGGTCGTGGCCGACCACGGAGCGGCTCCAGGTGCGCCGGCAGCGTCGCTACGGTGACACCGGGGTCACCGTCACCGTGGCCCGGTGAGCGGTCGCGCCCTCTATCCCGGAAGCTTCGATCCCTTCACCAACGGGCACCTCGACATCGTCGACCGCGCGCTGCGGCTGTTCGGTGGCCTGGTGGTGGCGGTGGCCGCCAATCCCGAGAAGCGCACCCCGCTGTTCTCGCCCGAGGAGCGGGTGGAGATGATCCGGGAGGCCCTGGCCGACCGTCCCGGGGTGGAGGTGACGAGCTACCGGGGGCTGACCGTCGAGTTCGCCCGATCGCGGGGGCTGCGGGTGCTGGTGAAGGGCCTGCGCCTGCCCTCGGACTTCGAGATCGAGTTCCAACAGGCCCTGATGAACCGACACCTGGCCCCCGAGATCGACACCGTCTTCCTGATCTCCGGCCTGCCTCAGATCTTCGTGTCGTCGAGTATCCTCAAGGACGTCGCCGGCCATGGCCACGACGTCGACCGCTTCGTACCTCCTGTGGTGGCCAGACGTCTCAAGGAGAAGTTCAGCTGAAGGTCGACGAGATCCTGGATCGGATCGAGTACCTCCTCCACCACGCCCGGCGCGTGCCCTTCTCCAACCAGGTCATGGTGGACGAGGAGGAGGTCCTGGATCTGGTCGATCAGTTGCGTCTCAGCCTGCCCGAGGAGATCAAGCGGGCCAACTGGACGGTGCAGGAGCAACAGCGTCTCATCGCCGAGGCGCATGCCGAGGCCACCCGCATCCTGTCCCGCGCCAACCAGCGGGCCGAGTCGGCGCTCCAGGACTCGGAGATCCTGCACCGCGCGGAGCGCCAGGCGCAGCAGACGCTCCGGGAGGCACAGGCTCGGGCCGCGGAGATCGTTCGCGAGGCGGAGGCCTACGCCCTGGAGCAGCTCCAGCAGCTGGAGGCGCACCTGACCCGCACCCTGGTCACGGTCAAGCGCGGGGTGGAGGCGCTCCAGTCGGCCCGGCCGGGTGATCGCTCGGAGGCGGGCGGGCTGGGGCGCGCCCGCCTCTGATCCCCTCTCGGCTCCGTCCTGGCCCGAGCTCGTGCTGGCCCGCGCTCTGGTACACTCTCGCACGCCCATGGCACTCCCCAAGTTCAAGCTCTCGAAGGGGCGCACGCGGCGCCGCCGTTCCCATCTCGCGCTGGGCCGGCTGCAGCTCGATCCCTGCCCGCGTTGCCGGCATGCTCGCCGCCCCCACCACATCTGTCCCAACTGCGGCCACTACGCCGGTCGCGAGGTCATCGCGACCGACTGAGCCCGCCCTTCCCGTGCGCCATCCCCGGTCCGGTCGTGTCTGAACGGACAGACCTCGAGCCCCATCCCTCCCTCGCCCCGTCCCCGGGCGGCGTGGCCTTCCTCTTCCCGGGCCAGGGGTCGCAGCAACCGGGCATGGGCACGGACCTGCTCCGCGACGCCGAGATCGCGGAGCTGGCTCGGCGCTGCTCGCGGGCGGCCGGCGTCGATCTGCACCGGTTGCTGACCTCGGCGGACGAGGAGGAGCTGCGGGCGACGGTCAACGCCCAGCCCGCGCTGCTGTTCGTGGGCGTGGCCCTGGCCCGGCTCCTGGAGCGGGCGGGCATCCGGCCCGACGCGGCGGCGGGGCACTCGGTCGGAGAGTACACGGCCCTCTGCGTGGCCGGGGCGATCGGCCCCGAGGAGGCGGTCCGCATCGTGACCATCCGGGGCCGGGCCATGGCCGAGGCGGCGCCGCCCGGTACCAGCTCGATGTGCGCGGTGCTGGGGCTCGCTCCCGAGGCCGTGGAGCGGGCCCTGGACGGGGTGCCCGAGGCCTGGCCCGCCAACTACAACACCCCCACCCAGACCGTCATCGGCGGCACCATCCGCGGGCTGGAGCTGGCCGAGGAGCGGGTGAAGCGGGCGGGTGCGCGCCGGGTCGTCCCCCTGAACGTGGCCGCGGCCTTCCACACCCCGGTGGTCGCGCCGGCCGGCGAGGCCCTGCGCGGCGCCCTGCGGGCCGTCGCCTGGCGGCCGCCCCGGGTCCCCGTGGTCGCCAACCTGACCGCCGAGCCTTACCGAGGGGCGGAGGAGATCCCGGAGGTGCTCGAGCGGCAGCTCAGCGCCCCGGTGCGCTGGGCCGATTGCGTGCGCCGGCTGGCGGAGCTGGGCTGCCGGCACTTCGTCGAGGTCGGGCCCCGGCGGGCCCTCACCGGCATGATG
>DASRBU010000428.1:0-4448 GCA_035653475.1 Candidatus Dormiibacterota bacterium
GGCCCTACACTGAACCCACGTCCGAACCGTGGCGCCGGGTGCACCGGGTGCGCCACGGGGGCACGCATCCCACGACAGCACCCACAACTGAGGAGGGAACGGGTGAGGTTCGAAGGCAAGGTCGCCCTGGTCACCGGAGGCGGTCGCGGCATCGGGGCCGCCACCTGCGAGGTGCTCGCCCGCGACGGCGCTCGGGTCGCGGTCTGCGATCTGGACGAGGCGCCGGCGCGGGAGGTGGCGGAGCAGCTCGACGGGCGCGGGCTGGGGCTGGCCTGCGACGTCAGCCGGCGGGACCAGGTAGAGGCGACGGTGCAGCGCGTGGTCGATGCCTTCGGTCGCCTCGACATCCTGGTCTGCTGCGCCGGCATCATCCGCGACAACCTGATCCACAAGATGACCGACGAGGACTGGCAGGCGGTCATCGACACGCACCTGCGGGGCAGCTTCCTCTGCGCCCAGGCCGCGCAGCGGGTGATGGTGCCCCAGCGCTACGGCAAGATCGTCTTCCTCTCCTCGACCTCGGCCCTGGGCAACCGTGGCCAGGCCAACTACTCCGCCGCCAAGGCCGGGCTGCAGGGCATGGCCCGAACCCTCGCCATCGAGCTCGGCCCCTTCAACATCAACGTCAACGCGGTCGCGCCCGGTTTCGTGGAAACGCGCATGACCGAGGCCACCGCCCGGCGCCTGGGGGTGGACTGGGAGGAGTTCAAGCGCATGGCCGCGGAGCGGACCCCGCTGCGCCGGGTCGGCCAGCCGGTGGACATCGCCAACGTCATCGCCTTCCTGTGCAGCGACGAGGCCGGCTACGTGAGCGGGCAGACCCTCTACGTGAAAGGTGGGCCCTAGCTCGCCCGAGGACGCCGCGGGGGCGGCCGAGGTCGGTCCGGGGATGCCGCGTGCCAGTGGCACGTCATCGCCGCGGCCCGGGTCCAGGGCGTGATCGATCCCGCCAGGCACGGCATCGGCGCCTCCGGGGTCGTGCCGCTGCGTCCCCTCGACCACGGGTGAGCTGGGGGCCGGGGTCCCCGCCTCGGCTTCCCGGGGAGTCGGTGCAGACCGATCCCGGCTGAGTGGTGCGGGGCTGGAGGCGTACGCCACCGCGTGCCCCGGCGGCGGTGGTCCCACCGTCCCCACTTCGCCCGGGTCGGTCGCGGAGGACAGGTGACGGCGCGGCTCCTCCCACCTGCGGCACGGCGGTGTCGCCCTCGCCCTCGGGACGGGCCGTCGGCCCGGTGGAGGGCGGGCGCCGGTGCGATAATGGGCTGCGCGGCCCGCAGGGGGGTCGCGCATGATGAGGGGAGGAGAGTCCACCTCGGGGGAGGGAGGGAGAAGTCGAGTTGCCGGCGGACGGCCGGGGTGGGGCTTCAACCTCCCGAACCGGTATGGCATGCGAAGAGGAGGTGGACATGGTCGTCAGGAGACGGTTGGCTGCGGCGCTCCTGGGCGGGAGCCTGCTGGTCCTGGCCGCCTGTGGGGGCGGCGGCGGGACCTCGGGGCCGGTCTCGATCGTGTTCGCGACCCAGGGGCTGGGGGCAGAGGGTGACGCCTCCAAGAAGGCGGTGGCCGACTTCAACAAGGCGAACCCCAACATCCACGTCAGCATCCTCACCCTCTCGCCGACGGCCAACAACGCCTACCAGCAGCTGACCCAGCGCTTCATCGCCGGCAGCGATACGCCGGACGTGATCACGGCCGACGTGATCTGGCCGGCCACCTTCGCCAAGTCCGGCTGGATCATGCCCCTGGATCGCTTCCACCCCAACACCGGTGACTTCTTCACCGGCCAGGTCAAGTCGGGCACCTACCAGGGCAAGCTCTACGCCGTGCCCTGGTTCATCAACGCCGAGGGCGTCTACTACCGCACCGACCTGGTGCCCTCGCCGCCCACCTCGCCCCAGCAGCTGGTGCAGGAGGCGAAGGCGGTCATGGGCTCCAATCCCTCGATCAAGACCGGATTCGCCTTCGAAGGGGCCAAGTACGAGGGGGTGGTGACTGCCTTCCTCAACGTCCTGGGGGGATTCGGGGGAAGCCTCGATCCGAGCAAGATCGACTCGCCGCAGAACGTGCAGGCGCTCACCTACATGAGGAACCTGATCTACCAGGACCACGTCTCGCCCCCGGCGGTGACCTCCTGGCAGGAGTCCAACGTCCAGGACCAGTGGCTGAGCGGCCAGGCGGCCTTCGCCATGAACTGGCCGTACATCTTCCAGCTCTCGGAGAAGGCGGGCTCGGCGGTCCAGGGCAAGACGGGCTGGATCCCCTTCCCCTCGCCGACGGGCACGTCGATGTCGGCCCTGGGCGGCGACGACTTGGTGGTCAACGCCAAGTCCAAGCATCCGGACGCGGCCTGGAAGTTCATCCAGTACCTGATCTCGCCCCAGGTGCAGATCGAGCGCGCCATCAGCGCCGGCGACCCGCCGGCGGTGAAGTCGGCCTACACCCAGCAGCTCTACCGCCAGGCGCCCTACTACCGGCAAGAGCAGGCGGTGTTCAACGTGGTCGAGCCGCGTCCGGTGAGCCCCGTGTACCCCCAGATCTCCGAGGTCCTGCAGACCCAGCTCAACGCCGCGCTCAGCAACCAGACCAGCCCGGAGCAGGCGTTGGCGACCGCCCAGCAGCAGATCAACAGCATCGTGCATGGAAGCAGCGGCTAACCCCGGGGCAGAGCTGCGGCCCAGCCGGGCCCTGGGCCGGGGGCTTCGTCGGGGGGCGATGGTCGGTGCCTTCCTGGCGCCGAGCATCGCCCTGCTCCTGGCCATCGCCGGCTTCCCGCTGGCCTACAACCTCTACAACTCCTTCCTCCACCTGGTCCTGACCGAGCCGGGGACGGAGCGCTTTGTCGGCCTGGCCAACTACCAGCGCCTCGTCACCAGCGGTGACTTCGCCCAGCCCTTCGTCAGGACCTCGTTCTTCACCCTGGTCTCGGTCGCGCTGGAGTTCGTGGTGGGCCTGGGCCTGGCCCTGATCATGCACCGCCGGTTCTGGGGTCGGGGCCTGGTGCGGGCCGCCATCCTCGTCCCCTGGGCGGTGCCCACGGTGGTCTCGGGTATGCTCTGGAAGAACATGTTCGACCCCAGCTCGGGCTTCGTCGACTGGGGGCTCGGGGCGCTGCACCTGCCCGGGGCCGCCACCGCCTGGCTCAACGGGGTCTGGACCTCATGGACGGTGATCCTGGTCGCCGATGCCTGGAAGAACACGCCCTTCCTGGCCCTGATCCTCCTGGCCGGGCTCCAGGTCATCCCCGACGACCTCTACGAGCAGGCCCGGATCGACGGCGCCGGGGTCCTCCGTCGCTTCTGGCACGTCACCCTCCCCATGCTGAGGCCGGCCGTCCTGGTGGCCCTGATCTTCCGCACCCTCTCCGCCTTCCTGATCTTCGACGTGATCTACGTGATCACGGGCGGTGGACCCGGCAGCGCCACCGAGACCCTCTCCTACGCCAACTGGCGGGCCTTCCTGGTCGAGACCAACTTCGGCTACGGGGGCGCGATCTCGGTGGCGCTGACCCTGATCGCGCTCCTGATCGCCCTGGTCTACCTGCGGGTGCTGAGGCTGGAGACGTGAACGGGTCCCGGGTGCGGCGGCTGGTCGGCGAGGGCTCCTTCTCCCTGATCGTGATGATCGTGGTCCTGATCGCCGTCTTCCCCTTCTACTGGATCCTCGCCACCTCGCTCGAGACCAACCACGAGCTGAGCCTGGGCACGCACGGGCTCTGGCCGGCGACCTGGACGTTGCAGAGCTACCTCACCCTGGTGGCCCAGGACAACTTCCTGATCCCGCTGGCCAACAGCGCCCTGGTGGCGGCGGGCACCACCCTGATCTCCCTGGTGGCGGGGACGCTGACCGCCTACGGCCTGGTCCGGGTCGTCCCCCGGGCCCGGGTGGCCGTGCTGGGCTTCATCCTGGCCACCGCCTTCTTCCCGGTGATCGCCATGGTGGGGCCGCTCTTCTTCGTCTACCGGGACCTCGGCTTGCTCAACAACTACCTGGCCCTGATCGTCACCTATCTGATCTATGCCCTGCCGATCACGGTCTGGATGCTGGTCAGCATCCTGGGCCAGATCCCGAAGGACATGGAGGAGGCGGGGATGGTGGACGGGGCCACCACCCTGCAGGTGCTCTGGCGGATCCTGCTCCCTCTCGCCCTGCCCGGTGTCTTCACCGCCGCCATCCTCTCCTTCATCCTTTCCTGGAACGACTTCATCTTCGCCCTGTCCTTCATGACCGACCCGGCGCGCTACACCGCGCCGCTGGCGATCGTGAACCTGGGCCAGAGTCAGTACCAGGTCTTCTACAACATCATCGACGCCGGGGTGGTGATCACCACCATCCCCATCGTGGTCCTGGTCCTGATCGCCCAGCGCCGGATCATCGCCGGGCTCTCGGCCGGCAGCCTCAAGGGCTGAGCCGGGGTCCTCGCCGCCTGGCGCGGGGCGGGACGGCGGTCA
>DASRBU010000429.1:0-10092 GCA_035653475.1 Candidatus Dormiibacterota bacterium
GTCGCGCAGGGGCCAGTCGGGCGAGGTGTAGCCCAGGGCCCGGCGCAGGGCGACGCGCTCGGCGTCCAGGGCCTCGATCAGGCGGCGCACGACCGGGGTCGTGCCCTCGACGTGCAGGTCGTACTCACCCCGGTCGAGGGGACCGGCGTTGAGCAGGACCAGGGGCGCGTGCAGGGCCCCGTTGGCGTTGAGCAAGGCCGCCGAGAGCGAGTCCTCGACCGCCTCCACCTGCGGGTAGGCACGGGCCACCACCGCCAGCGCCCGGGAGGTCTCCCGGGCCGGGTAGACGCCGGTGGGCAGGTGGTGGGCGTGCAGCGCACAGCGGACCGCGGCCGGGCCGCTCTGGCGGGCGCCGTAGGGCAGGGTCGCGGTCTCGGCGAAGACGCCCTGCGGGATGCGCCGCCCCATCACCAGGGCGCCCCAGGTGCCCGGCATCAGGCAGACCACCTGGCCCGGCGCCACCGCCCCGGCGATCCGCTCCGCGATCTCCTCCTGGGCGGTGGCCGGCATCGGCACCAGGACCAGGTCCGCTCCCCGGACGGCGGCGGCGTGGTCGTCGGTGACCTCGTCCAGCCGGGCCACCCCCTCGCCGGCGGCGCCCTCGATCGCGATCCGGCCGGTCCGGAAGACCTCGGCGAAGCGCTCCCGGTTGCGCAGCGCCAGCCGCACCTCGTGCCCGCGCAGGGCGAGGTCGGCGGCCGTGGCCAGGGCGCCGTGCCCGCCGCCCAGGACCGTCACCCTCACCGGCCGCGCCCCCACCCCGGGTCGACGAGCGCCAGGTCCACCGGGGCAGGATAGCCCAGACCAGGCCATGACGAGCCGGGAGGGCGGCAACGACGGCGGGCCGGCTCCGCCGGCCCGGGCCGCCGCCGGAGCGGAGGTCGACCGGCGACGGCCGGGGCGCCGGCATCCCCGCCGGGCCACGCCGCCACCCACCACCTCCGGGACGAGGAGGGGAGGGTCGGAGCCGCCCTCTCCCACGTGGCCTACGCCGGACCGACGTCGAGGACCCCCGCAGGCGGCCGGTGACCTTCGCCTTCAACGGCGGGCCGGCGTCCTGGGTGTGGCTGCACCTCGGCCTGCTCGGCCCCTGCCGTGTCCGCCTGGGTGACGAGCCAATCCCTCCCCGGCCCCCTACGAGGTGATGGAGAACGAGCACACCGTCCTCGACCCGAGCGATCCGGCCCGATCGACCCGGTCACCACCGGGTGGTCACGGCCCATCGAGGGCGAGGAGGCGAGGGAGTTCCACGGCCTCGACGAGGGCACCCGCTGGGGGGCGGAACTCATCCGGCTCCGGCGGTCGCGCCAGCGGCGTTGGGAGTCGCCCCGGTTCCTGGTGGGCGAGTCCTACAGGACCACCCACGCCGCCTCGCTCCGCCCGCACCTGGCCGACCGGCTGGGCATCGCCCGCAACGGCGTGGCCCCATCTCGCCCGCCCTCGCCTTCCAGACCATGCGTCCCCAGCCCGGCAACGGCCCCCCGACCTCCTCTTCCTGCCCGGCTACGCGGCCACCGCCCGGTACCACGGGTGATCGACCGCCGCCGCTGGCGCACGGTCAGGGAGCTGACCGACGAGGTCGAGGGTTTCGCCCCGGGCGAGTACGCTTCGGTGCGGTTGCGGGATCACGGGCGAGCTGGAGGGAGTGGGAGGCAGTGCACCGCGGCCTGCGCCGGTACACGGGGCTGCCGGCCGACCTCCTCCGGGGCTGTGACCTCCGCGGTCCGGCCCGCCTCTTCGAGGAGCTGCTGCGCCACCGGGCACGGTCGGCCGCCTCGACTCCCGCTTCCTCGGCAGCGACGCCGACCCACTGGCGAGCGGCCCGACCACGACCTCGGCCATGCCCCGGTCCAAGGATCTTCACCGCCGCCGGCAACCGGGAGCCGGGCTTCGACGGCGACCTCGTTACGAGTCCTGAGCGAGCGCGTCCAACCCTGGCGCCGGGGGCGAGGCGGGCGACGAGCGCTCCCGGGAGGTCGCCGTTCGGCGGCGCGCCGGCAGGCACCGCAACCAGTGGATGCGGGGCGGCCTGCGGCTCCCGCGACCAGGCCACCTCCGTTCACCTCGGCCTTGACTCACCCGGCCGGTCCACCCCTCAGCTGACGGGCCCGGCTCAGGAGCATGGGGAGGACCTTGTCGATGCAATCGACGGCGAACCGGTACCGGCTCTCGCCCGCCAGCTCGGTCGGCGTCTCGATCGCGACCCCAGGTCGACCGGCCTCCCAGAACTCGACCACCACCCGCCCCAGGAAGACGATCTCCGGATCGTCGTATTTCATCCAGGGAGTGGCGCCCCGTGCCTCCGAGGGCAGAGACGATATGGAAACACACGAGGCTACGAGGACTTGAATCACAATTGGTTGTGCACCCATCTCAGGTCGATTGAGGTCGAAGACCCCGATCACGGTCACGATGGCAAGGAGGAACAGATGGCGAGCAACCAATCGCCAGGATCTCGGTTGGGACCGGCGAAAGCATCCACATGGTTTCGTTATGCCACGCAGCAGCGACATGACAAGAGCGGCAGTGAAGATGGCGAGCAGGATTGCTGGTAGTATCACTCCCGCTGGGTACATCGCGCCGAGCAACCGCGTCCACCAGCAGCACCCGGCAGTCGGTGGCGGCCCGGAGCAGCCCGAGCACCCGCTCGGCCGGCGCGGCGGCGGAGCGGTAGGCGTCGCACCCCCAGCGCAGCCAGCGCTCGCAGCGCTGTCGGTCCGAGCCCTCGCCCAGCATGGCCACCCGCACCCCGGCGTGGGCGACCATCAGCCGCCCCAGCAGCCGCTCCACCACCACCTCCTCCACCCCACCGATCAGCAGCCAGCAGGGCTCCCGCCGTCGCAGCTCGGCCTCCAGGTCGCGCAGCCTCGGCGGGCGGAAGCAGAGGCTCATCGCGCCTCCGTGGTCCCGGCCCGACCTCGGTAGGGCGGCCAGTCGCCGACCACCACCACGTCGGAGAAGCCAGGCATCCCCACCCCCCGGGCGCATGATGAGGAACCCGCCGGCCGACGTCAAGCGACGACCGACTCCGTGGGAGGCGGCAGGTGCCGAAGGCCTCCCCGGCCCTGACCTGGGCGCGGGACGGCCGGCTCCAAGGAGGTGGTGCCAGAGCTCGCCGCAGCGAGCTGATGTCGGTGGATGACGTGGTCGTCACTCGTACCCCGCCTGACGGGACGTGGCCGGATCAGTCCGGAGCCCGATGCAAGTTCAGATCGGCCACTCCGTGTGCTCTATCAGGCACTGATACTGCGGGAGGCTGGTAAGGACCACATCAACAATCGCACCCCTAACGCCTCAAGCCTGGAAAGCCTGGAAACGCGCTCGCAGCTCCCTGGTGATCTGGCTTACTGTGCCCTTCGAGACCTGGCCCAGCCAGCCTCGGCGACGAGGCTCTCAAGGTCGTGCTCCGAGAGGCCCCCCACCCAGCTCCGATCACCAGCGCCTCCAGCGGCCGGGCCCGCAACGCCGTCCGTTCGGGAGCACGCAGATCACGAACGACTCTGTCGTACCCCGAACCGGTGGCATCTGGATCCTCAGCGCCCCCTCCGCCGCCTGCCCCCCGCGCCGATTCCATTCTGGGAGCCATACGCTTCCGCGTCCGCTCGTACCGCGCCTTCCCAGGAACGCGGTCACCTCCTCCTCAACCGTCCTCTGCGACGCCAGCCGGCCCCCAGCCGTTTGATCTTGGCCAGCGGCTCGATTGGCTCAGGACGTACCAGGCCGTCTCGTCCGGCTCGTCCTCGTCGTTGTGGAAGACGGCGACCTCGTTACGGGCGGGATAGCAAGGTCAAGGCGCTCGGCTTCCCTGTCCACTGCTGACCATATGGAGTCAGGAGGTCACCCGAGTGACCGGCTCCCCGGTCCTGGGATCTGGCTCCTCAGGTCCCCATCGGAACCGGTTCCGATGGGGTCCCCTCCTCGCCCGCCGCTCCCCCAACGATCCCGACGACCTCGCTTACGCCCTGGCCCTGGCCCCGACCGAGGTCTCGCCCCAGGACCTGGCGAGGGTGGCCGCGACGCGCTCCGTCGGGGAGCCGTGTCTCGAGGAGGCGAAGAGGGAGACCGGGCTGGACCAGGACGAGGTCCGGCACTGGCCGAGCTGGTGCCGCCACCTCACCCGGTCCCTGCTGGCCCCTGCCTGGCTGGCTTCGATCCCAAGCCAGGCGGAGGCGCAAGCAGGGGCTGTCCCTCAGGCCTGGCCAGCTCGACCGTGCCCGAGGTGTGCCGGCTGCTGGCGGTGGCGCTGCCGCCAGGCCACCTCGGCCTCCCGGGTCATTGCGGCGTTGAACTCGATCTTCCCGTCGATCTCGCCTCGGTGGTTCGTTGCCGCGGCCCACGGCCGCCTCGACCAGAGCCGGTCCGATCCCGGGGTACTCGGCAGCCACTGCGCTGCCGCCCTCTGACGAACGGTCTCGATCACCACCGGACGTCGAGCCGGTCGCCAGCAAGCGCGGCCCGACGTCCCCCAGCCGGTCCCGGAAGACGATCTCCGGGGATCGGCCGTGTGGACGGCCTCTTCCCAGCACCGCTCGACGGCCCTGGCCCCCGCCTCCTCTCTCTCGTCCGGGCCGCCGGAGGGCGAAAGGGCGACCACCTCGTCACCAGCGACGACCGGCCGGCGCCGCCCCCTCAGCCGGAGCCTCAAGCGGGGCGCCGCCGGCCACGGCCGTTCGGATCCCGGTCGGGGAGCGCTGGCTCAAGCCGCGGCGCGTCATCACCTGTGTGTCGTGCTGCTTGGTCGGTGGGCACCGCCAAGGACGGCGTGGCCGCGGCGCGATGGCACTGCCGTGCTGGGGTCCAGACGTGCGCTCCGCCCGGGCGAGGGAGAGGGAACGAACCAGACCACCGAGAGCATCCCGGTCGGTCAGGTTGCGCGGAGTACGCGCCCCGCACCAGGACGGCGCTGGCGGCCCTCAGTTCCTCGTCGGGAAGTGGGGTGGTCGCCATCACTGTCATCGTCGTCCCGCAACGGTGACAGGGAGGAGAGCCTCCCGAGTGCTTCTGACCTTGGTCGAGGGCGTACCTCTCGGAGGCGCGGACACCAGCCTCATGGTTCGAGCACGCGTGCCCACACGACCAGGGCCTGTCTTACATCATTTATCAATATTTGATATCATCGGCAAGTGGTCCGTACCCAGATCTCGTTCGAAGAGGAGCAGATGCGCCGCCTGAGGCAGGCGGCGAGGCGGCGAGGGATGTCCATCGCCGCCGTCGTGCGGGCGGCCGTCGACCGCGAGCTGGACCGGGATGCGACGGCCCGGCAGGATCGGATGCGCAGGGCGCTCGAGGCCATGGATCGAGCCTTTCGATCCGGCCATTCCGACATCAGCCGTCGGCACGACGACCACCTGGCCGAGATCTACGCCGAGTGACCGTCCTGGTCGATACCTCGGCCCTGTACGCGGCGCTGGACGCCGACGACCAGCACCACTCCTCGGTGCGGGCGGCGTTCGGCGAGCTGGCCACTGCAGGTGATGACCTGGTCACCCACAACTACATCTTGCTGGAGACCGTAGCCCTCGCCCAGCGCCGGCTCGGTCTTGGCGCCGTGGCCATGCTCCTGGACGATCTGCTGCCGGTCATGGAGGTGCTGTGGATCGATCGCGCCACCCACGAGGAGGCGTGTGCCCGTCTGCTGGCGGCAAGAGAACGACGGGTGTCGCTGGTGGATTGGATCAGCTTCACGACCATGCGCCGGGGTCGGATCGATGTGGCGCTGGCCTTCGACGATCACTTCCGCGAGCACGGCTTCCGCACCATCCCCGGCTGACGCACGGCCGCCGTTCGCTCGAGACGAGCCGGCCGCTCTCGAGCCCCCGGGCTCCCACCGCACCGGCGCCTTGCCGCCCGGCCTCGGCCCCGGCCTCGCCGCCCATCAACCGTGAGGGGCTCCCTCGGGTGCGGAGGCGCTCCTGACCTCCTCACCGGCTCCAACGCCGTTCCCTCACACCCCCTCGCCGCCCGGCCCCTCTCCATTCCCACCCTCGTGGGAGGGTCTCGCCCAGGACCAGGATCGGGCTGCATCGGCCATGATTCGGAGAAGATGACCGACCCCGAGACCGTCTACGTCGAGCGCAACCCCGTCTCGCGCGCCCTCCACGAGCGCGCCCGCCGCTCGCTGGCCGGTGGCACCACCCGCACCACCACCTACTTCGACCCCTTCCCCGTCTACCTCACCCGGGGTGAGGGGGCACGGATCTGGGATGCTGACGGCAACCAGCGGCTCGACTTCATCTGCAACTACACCGCTCTGATCCTGGGCCACGCCCACCCCCGGGTCACCGCCGCCGTCCGCGAGGCGGCCGGCCGGGGGACCGCCTTCGCCGCCCCCAACCCCCACGAGGTGGAGCTGGCCGAGCTGCTGTGCGAGCGGGTGCCCTCGGTGGAGCGGGTCCGCTTCTGCAACTCCGGCACCGAGGCGACCATGTTCGCCATGCGCCTGGCCCGCGCCTTCACCGGCCGGCCCAAGCTGGCCCGCATCGAGGGCGGCTACCACGGCACCCACGACCTGGCCGAGGTCAGCGCTCACCCCGATCCCGACCTCGCCGGGCCGCCCGACACCCCCCTCCCCGTCCCCGACTCGCCCGGCACCCCGCCCTGGGCGGTGGAGGCGACCGTGGTCCTGCCCTACAACGCCCCCGACGCCGCTGAGCGCATCCTGCGCGCCCACGCCGACGAGCTGGCCGGCGTGATCGTGGAGCCGGTGATCGGGCGGCCGGTGATCCCCGCCGAGCCCGAGTTCCTGGAGCGTCTGCGCCGGGTCACGCGCGAGCTGGGGATGCTGCTGATCTTCGACGAGGTGATCTCGCTCCGGCTGGCGCCGGGCGGGGCGCAGTCGGCCCTGGGCGTGATCCCCGACCTGACCACCATGGGCAAGATCATCGGCGGCGGGCTGCCGGTGGCCGCCTTCGGCGGCCGCCGCGAGGTGATGGAGCTGCTCGACCCCCGGGCCGAGGCCCCGATCGCCCAGGGCGGGACCTACAACGGCAACCCCCTGGGCATGGCCGCCGGCCTGGCCGCCATGCGCGAGCTGACCCCCGAGATCTACGAGGACCTCAACCGGCGCGGCGAGCGGCTGGCCGACCAGGCGCGCGAGGTCTTCGCCACCCATGGCGTGCCCGTCCAGGTCAACAGCGCCGGCTCGCTCTTCGCCTTCCACTTCACCGACCGGCCGGTGCGCGACTACCGCTCGGCCGCGGCCGCCGACCGGCGCCGAGGGCACGAGCTGTTCCTGGGGCTCCTGAACCAGGGCGTGATGCTGGCGCCGCGGGGGATGGGCTGCCTCTGCACCGCCCACGGCGAGGCCGAGACCGAGCGCTTCCTCGACGCCCTGGAGGCGGTGGTGGCCGAGCGGGCCCCGGCCTGGAGGGGCTGAGCCGGCGATCAGAACGCGGTCCTCAGCCCTTCGAACATGGGAACGTGCTTGACGTTGAGCGTCAGCAGCTCGGCTCCGAGCAGGTCGGCGGTGGCGGCAATGACGTAGTCGGCGACATCGATGCCAGGATGAGAGCGGCGGCAGGCGCGGAGGAACTCTCCCGCACGGATGGCGATGAGGTCGGTCACCGGCTGGAGTTCGAGCACCGAGAAGAGCCTGGCCACTACGACCGCTCATTCGTCCGCATGCCGCCCTCGATTTCGACTCGGGACAGCACGCTGCAGACGGCGGCCCCGTCCGCCACCGCCTCATACCACCGCCTCATACAGGAGCTGGGTCGCCTCGCTCACCCCGCGGAGATGCGCGATCAGGACGGTCGAATCGGAGAGCTTCACAGACCGAGGCGCCGAAGACGTTCGGCCGACTCCGGGCCCCGGACGCTCGCCAGCCACTCGGGCCAGTCAGGGTAATCGGCGAGCACGCCGGCCGTGGCCTCGACCACGGCCAGCCGGTCCTCGACGCCAGGCCGGATGCCGAGCGCACGGTCGAGGATGCGATGCACCACCTCCGCCTGTGAGATGCCCTCGTCCGCCGCGCGCCGGGCCAGACGACGTCGCTGCTCGTCCGTCAGGTAGAGCTGCAGGCGCTGTATACAGCGGCAATATACATCAATATCGCCAAGGACCCCGGCGCAGGGGGAGCCTCACCCGCCGGCCCCGCCCTCCCGCCGGGGGTCTTCCAGCGCCCGCGCCGCCAGCTCCCGGAGCCGGACCTTCTGCACCTTGACCCCGTTGGGGCCCTGGGTGGTGGGGAACTCGTCCACCGGGATCACCCGGCGGGGCACCTTGTAGCCGGCCAGCCGGCCGCGCGCGAACTCGAGCAACCGGTCCTCGTCGAAGTCGTCTCCGGCCAGGACGAAGGCCACCGGCACCTCGCCCTCCCCCGGCCGCTCCACCCCCACCACCTGGGCCGCCCGCACCGTCGGGTGGCGGGCCAGCTCCTCCTCGATCTCGGCCGGGTCGACCAGGAAGCCGCGCAACCGCAGCGAGTCCCGGAGCCGGGCCAGGAAGACGAAGCCGCCGTCGGGGCGCGTGTAGCCCAGGTCGCCGGTCCGGAACCAGCCGTCCTCGGTGAAGGCGGCCCGGGTTGCCTCCAGGTTGTGCAGGTAGCCCTCGGTCACGTTGTAGCCCCGGATCTGCAGCTCCCCGGCCTGGCCGTGCGGGCAGGGCCGCCCCGTGGCCGGGTCGCAGGCCCGGACCTCGATCTCGGCGCAGATCGGCCGGCCCCCGGCCAGGACCCGGGTCTCGGGCGGATCGTCGGGGTCCCAGGTCGCCATCAGGGCGAACACCTCCGACATCCCGTAGAGACCGGTCAGCCGCACCCCGGCCCGGGCCTCGGCCTCGCGCACCACCTCGGCGGCCAGGCCGGCGAAGTTGGCGAACTCGCCCCGCCGCCAGCGCAGGGCGGCCCGGTCCAGCTCCGGGCTGTCGAGCACGGCCCGGAGCATGGCGTCGGAGCCGGTGAGGTGCTCGATGCCCTGGGCGCACATCAGGCGGGCGGCCCGGTCGGCGTCGAAGGTCTCCTCGAGCACGCAGGCGGCGCCGCCGGCGAGCGCGCCCAGGGCGGTGTTGAAGCCGAACACGCCACAGAGCGGGAGCGCCAGCAGCGAGCGCTCGCCGGGGCGGAGGTCGAAGGCCCGCGCCACCTCACGGGCGTGGCGCTCGATCGGCCCCTGGCGGTGGACGGCGAGCTTGGGTCCGGAGGTGGTGCCCGAGGTGGCGAAGAGGGCGCAACGGTCGTCGGGGCGGCCGTCGTCGGCGGCCGGCGGGCCGAGGGGGACGGTCTCCAGCGACCAGACCAGCTCCAGGTCGGGCAGGCCCGGCCGCACCCGGTCGAGCAGGCCCCGGAAGTCCACGCCCAGGAAGCCGGGGGCGAGCACGATCCCCCTCGCCCGCGAGGCCCGCAGCACGTGCTCCAGCTCGGCCTCCCGGTAGCGGGTGTTGACCGCGGCCACGCAGACCCCGAGGCGGGCGCAGGCGAAGAGCAGCTCCAGCCACTCGGGGCGGTTGGGTAGCCAGAGGGCGAGCACGTCCCCCCTGCCCAGGCCCGCCTCCCGCAGCCCGCCGGCCACCCTCGCTGCCCGCTCGGCCAGCTCGGCGAAGGTGAGCCGGCGCTCGCCGGCGATCACGGCCACCCGCTCGGGGTGTCGCTCCAGCAGCGAGCCCAGCCGGTTCACGCCCGCGCCTCCCGGCCTAATCCCGGCCGCCGGCGATGGCCCCGCCCGACCCGGTGCCCGCCCTCATCGCCGCGCCCCCGGCTACTCCACGCGGAGGACGAGAGCGGCGCCGGTGTCGCCGGCGGCGCAGCCGGTGAACAGCCCCACCCCGCCCCCGCGCTCACGCAGGGTCTCGATCAGCTCGGCGATCAGCCGCAGCCCGGTCGGCCCCTGCGGGTGCCCGTAGACCAGCGAGCAGCCGTAGAGGTTCATGCGCTCCAGCGGGTACCCGGTCTGACGCGCGAACCAGAGGTCGTTGACGGCGAAGGGGTTGTGGGTGGTGACCACGTCCACGTCGGCGATGGAGAGGCCGGCGTCGGCCAGGGCCCGCTCGGCGGCCGGCACCGGCGCCTTGGGCATGCGCGCCTTCTCCACCCGGGCCAGCCCGCTGCCCAGGATGCGGGCCACGCCCTCGCCCCGCGACAGCTCGCGCGCCCGCTCG